>NZ_JBDGQQ010000020.1:0-96463 GCF_042218895.1 Salinibacter sp.
GGTCGCGCAGGTCCCACACCAGCACCGCAAGCGAGACGAGGGACACCGCGAGCCAGGCGACGAGTGTGACCGGTTGTGAAAGGATCTCCCGAAAGACATCCATGAGTGTGGTCGAGAACATTCAGGCAATCCGTTCGCCCCACCCACAGGAGCCGCCCAGTGACGTCGGCGGCTCAGTCTGTGACCCCTTGCACAGGGAGCAGCTAGAGAGGCCCCTGAAGCGTGGGGCCTACGCCGTCGACGACGCTGGGGCCATCTGCTCGCCCGACAATGGCACGTTCAGGCGGCGCAGGCGCATCGCATTGCCCACCACGAACAGGTCGGAGAACACCATCGCGAGGGCGGCGAGGGCCGGCGACAGGAGCAGCCCGAACGCCGGGTAAAGCACACCCGCCGCCACCGGAATGAGGAGCACGTTGTAGGCGAAGGCCCAGAACAGATTCTGCTTGATGTTGCGCATCGTCGACTGCGACAGCGACACTGCGTTCGGCACGCCGCGCAGGTCGCCGGTCATCAGGACGATGTCGCCGCTCTCGATGGCCACGTCGGTGCCGGTGCCGATGGCGATGCCGACATCGGCCTGGGCGAGGGCGGGCGCGTCGTTAATCCCGTCGCCCACGAACGCAACGGTCTGGCCCTGCTCCTGGAACTGCGTTACCGCCTCGGCCTTGTCGTCGGGCAGCACCTCGGCCTGCACGCGGTCAATCCCCAGCTCGCGGGCGATGGCCCGGGCCGTCCGCTCATCGTCCCCCGTAATCATGGCCACCTCGATGCCGAGCTCATGGAGGGCGTCGAGCGCGGCGGGCGTCGACTCTTTGATCGGATCCGCCACCGCCACGACCGCGGCGAGCGTCCCGTCCACCGCCACGTAGAGTGGCGTCTTGGCGGCGTCGGCCAGGTCGTCGGCCGTGGCCTCCTGCCCGTCCAGCGACACGCCCAGCCGCTCCATGAGACGGGCGGCCCCAACGGCAACGGTACGGTCCTCCACGGTCGCCTGCACGCCGTGCCCCGGAATTGCGTCGAAGTCCGTGGCGTCGGGCCAGCCGAGGTCGCGGTCCTCGGCCCGCGCGACGATGGCTTCCCCAATCGGGTGCTCAGACTGCGCCTCGACGGCGGCCACCCAGCGGAGCACGTCGTCTTCCGCAAAGTCGTTCTGCGGGAGGAAATCGGTCACTTCGGGCCGCCCCTTCGTGAGCGTGCCCGTCTTGTCGAGCGCAACGAGATCGGCATCGTGGAGGCCCTGCAGGCCCTCCACGATGCCGAACGTGAGGGCCGCGACCGCAAGCACGAACGGCACGAACACACGGACCACACGGTCGGCCAGCGACTGGATGGGCGGCGCGGAGCCCTGGGCTTCTTCGACCATTTCTACGATCTGCGAGAGGACCGTCTCCTCGCCGACCCGGGTGGCCCGGAAGGTGAAGCTCCCGGTCTCGTTGATGGTGCCGCCCACCACCTCGTCGCCTTCCCTCTTGCGCACCGGATCGGGCTCGCCGGTCACCATCGACTCGTCGACGTACGACTGGCCGTCCATCACCTCCCCATCCACCGGCACTTTCTCGCCGGGTCGCACGCGGATGACATCGCCGGGCACCACCTCGCGCACATCAACCTCAACCTCGTCTCCGTCCCGCAGGACCCGCGCGGTGGCAGCCTGCAGATCCAGCAGCTTTCGGATCGCGTCGCTGGCGCGGCCCTTGGCGAGAACCTCCATGTAGTTCCCCGCCAGGATGAGGGTAATGATGACGGCCGCCGCTTCGTAGTAGACGTGCACCGTACCCTCCGGCAGCACGCCCGGCAAAAACGTCGCCACGACCGAGTAGCCGTACGCCGCCGACGTCCCAATCATTACGAGCGTGTTCATGTCGGGACGACCGCTCTTGAGCGCGGGCCAGCCGTGCTCATAGAAGTACCGGCCTGGCCCGAACATGACGACCGACGTGAGGCCGAAGAGCACGTAGTAGAGCGTCTGCACGGAGACCTGTTCGGTAATCCAGGCCTCCATTGCCGGCACATGCAGGAAGCCCATCTCCAGCACGAAGACGGGGAGCGTGAAGGTGAGCGCCCAGAGGAACTTGCGCTTCATCGACTGCGTCTCCGCTTCCCGCGCCTGCCGCTCCACGTCGGAGCGGTCCTCGGCCCCCGAGGTGTCGACCACGTCGTACCCCGCGCTCCGGACGGCCGTCGTGAAGTCGGCCGGCTCGACCACACCGGGCACATGCCGCACCGTGGCGCGGTCGGTGGCGATGTTCACACTCGTCTCCAACACCCCGTCGAGCGCCTCCAGCCCCGACTCGACGCTCGACGCACACGAGGCGCAGCTCATGCCTTGCACCGTAAGAGTGGTCTCGGTGGTGCGGACCCCGTATCCGCTGTCCTCGACGGCGGTAACCAGATCGCGGACCGACGCCGCGTCCGGGTCAACAATTACGTCGGCCCGCTCGGTGGCAAAGTTGACGGCTACCTGTGTCACGCCGTCCACCGTCCGCAACGCCTCCTCTATGCTCTCGGCGCAGGAGGCGCACGACATGCCCTCCACGGGCAGAGTTACACGGGCTGAGCCATCCGTCTCCGGAGGAGCCCCCGTCTCCCCATCTTCCGTCCGCGAGGGAACGGAACAGGCCTGGTCTCCTGAAGCAGGCTGCCCATCGCCCTGAGCACCCTCCACGTGCGTCGACGAGCTTGTGCGAGTCTGCTGGTCGGCCATTGCGGTTCGTTTGCAGTTCGTTAGCGATGGTTGAGAAAGAGAGATTTCGGTTCGGCTCCTTCCAATCGTACGAGGTCGCGGAGACTACGGAGTGCCCGCTCTTCTGTGGACTCTTTCCAGGAGGTTCTTCCGAACTGGCGCTCCCACCGTCTATCGTCCACGACTTGAGGATCGTCCCATTGATAGGGTACCCCCCTATACCACATCTGGCGCTGGAGGTTCCCGCACCCCGTGATGCCGGATGGGGCTTAGCTCGGCACGCCCGCCAAGAATCGATTCAGGCCGGAACCCCTCGGTGGGAACGTGATTCGTGAAACGTGTCTCGTAAATTATGGAGTCCGTCACGCATCACTTCTCACGTATCACTTCTCACGCATCACTTCTGTGAGGCAGTGTGAGACGTTCGACTTAGACCCGACGCGATTTTCGCCTTCCCTGATCTTCTATTCCTCAGTCCCCGTCTTCCATGATCGAAGTGACTATTCTCAACGCACAAGAACTCGCCCGGAGGCAGATGGGAGCCCAGGCGGCGCAGGCCAATCTCCATGGGGCCGACATCGAATCGGCGGTTCGCAACCAAATGGCCGATCGGCTCGAGAAGGGATTCCAGAGTCGGGGCATCGAAGCGACCGTGGAGACGGAAGGGTCGCGGCGCTTGCAAATCACGATCGATGACGCGACCACTGCCGCCTGGCAACAAGGATACTTCGCCTGGCTCTTGGCCAAGATGATGCCGAGCACCGTCGAGCACAATCTCGCCCCGGAGGTGCGGGACCAGCTGAAGGAGAACGGGGTTGAGGCCGAGGTAGAGGTCGAATGATTGCGCCGCAGAGGAGCGCGAGGGGCGTGCGTTCCTCACTTGCGTGCTCCTCAGGACTTCTCATCAGGTGTCAACGCGGCCTCCGTGCCCTCTCCCCTTCCCGACCTGTCCACTCGCTTGGAGGCTGAGGAGTGGATGGATGACTTCTCTATTACCGACAACCGCCTGACCCGGACTCTCCAAGACCTCCGCTGGATAAATTTCCTTTTGGGCGGCTATTCGGCCACTGCGGCCGCGTTGGATCCAATGCTCCGACGCCGTAGTCGTCTGCGTATCATCGATCTGGGCTGTGGCCTGGGTGACTACCTGGTGTACCTCGTTCGTCGGGCCGTTCAGTTCGGGTGCTCGGTAGAGGCGGTCGGGCTGGACGCCAATCCCACCACGGTGGGCCACGCCCGGGCCCACCTCGACCGCCATCTGTCTCCCCGACTCCGTACCCGTGTGTCCGTGGACATAGGCGACGCCCTCGCCCCCTCCTACGAGGAGGGTGCGTTCGATGTCGCGCACGCCGCACTGTTTCTCCACCACTTCCACGGGGAAGACGCCGTCCGACTGCTCACAGAAATGCAACGACTCGTCCGGTCCGGCGTGCTCGTCAACGACCTTCACCGGCACCCTCTCGCGTACGCCGGCATTTGGGCACTGAGTCGGGGACTGGGAATGGCCCGCATGGTGCAGCACGACGGCCCCATGTCGGTCCGTCGGGGCTTTTGGCGCCGCGAGCTTGAAACCCTCGCCGAGAAGGCGTCGCTTCCATCCCCCTCCGTCCGGTGGCACTGGGCCTTCCGGTGGACGCTGTCGACGATTCCGCGCAGCGGGTGATGAACGCCAGGGGGGCACCGCAAGTATTTCTTCCGCGTGCTCGGTGGAATACCGTGGAGCACACTCCTCCCGAGCCCCGACGCATTCTGTTCTTCGCCTATCCTTGTTTCCAGCATGCCATACGACGCAGTCATCATCGGTGGAGGGCTCGCCGGCTGCAGCACTGCCCTTCAACTGGCCCGGCGAGGCCACGCCGTGCTCCTGGCCGAGCAGTCCACGTACCCCCGCCACAAGCTGTGCGGGGAGTTCCTCTCGCCGGAGGCGCAGTCGTCGTTTCGTCGGCTGGGAGTGCTGGAGGCCGTCCACGAGGCAGGCGCCTCGCCCATCGATCAGGCCGTGCTGACCGCCCCGAGCGGCACGGGGACGGAGCATGCCCTCCCCGACACCGCCCTCGGACTGAGCCGTTACGAGCTCGACCGCCTGCTCTTTCGGCGGGCCTGTGGGGCCGGGGTGGACGGTCGGCCCGGGACGCGCGTGACGGACGTGCAGGGGAGCCTCAACGATGGCTTCGCGGTCACTGTAGGTGCGGAGACCGTGGAGGCCCGCCTCGTAATTGGGGCCTACGGCCGGCGGGGCACCCTCGACCGGCACCTGGACCGGCCGTTCCTGGATCAGAGGACGCCGTACGTGGCCTTCAAAGCCCACTACGCTGGGGCGGCCGCGGCGCAGGTACAAAACACCATTGAGCTCCATAGCGCCCCAGGGGGGTACTGCGGCCTTTCTCCTGTGGAGGGGACCCGCGTGAACGCGTGCTGGATCGGACACACGGATGCACTCAAGGAAGCGGGAGGGACACCGGAAGCGATGCTCGACAAACGTCTTCGCCAAAATCCTGCGCTAGACACCCGTCTCGGGGGCCTGACTCGCGTAAGCGACCAGTTCGAGGCGGTCAGCCAGGTGCCCCTAATGCCTAAGTCGCGGTTTGCCGGGGGCATCTGCATGGTCGGCGACTCGGCAGGCATGATTGCCCCCCTCTGTGGGGACGGCATGGCGATGGCCCTCCAGACCGCCGACCTCGTCAGCCCGCTCGCGTCGACATTTCTCGAGGGGCGCCATTCTCCCTCCTCGTTCCGCGAGAAGTACGAGGAGGCGTGGACGGACACGTTTGGGACCCGGATGCGCCTGGGCCGATGGATTCACACAGCGGCTTTTCGGCCGGGGGCAGCCCGGCTTCTCGTGCGGAGCTGCCGTGTGGTGCCCCCCCTGGCCCGATGGCTCATCCGCACAACTCGTGGGCACCGGGCCCAACGGCCAGGACACAGAGCTACCGCGCCGCCGCCCGCCGCAGACGATCGTTGAGGGCGCGGCCCAGGCCCTCTGCCGGAACCGTCTGGGCGTAGATGGCCTCGCACCCCGCCTCGTCGCACGCTCGAAAGACGTGGAACAGGTCGTGCGCGTACGCCTCCAGGTTGTCCTCGACGTGAACGGTCTGGAATGCGCCGGGCTGGGGCGGGGGGTCGAGCCCGATGTAGGCGGCATCAAGATTGGAGTCAATGTCTGAGAGGCGCCCGGGATCGTCCACGAGTCGGACCTGTGCAGAGGGGGCGTAGTGGCGATGGCGCGTACCAGGGCTCCGTGCCCTCCTCTCCCCCTCTGTGTCTCCTACGTCGACGTGTCCAAGCACCACCCGCAGGTCCTCGACGGGAACGGCTCCCGGCCGGAGGACCGTGACGGGAGTTGTGGTACAGTCTACAACCGTCGACTCGACGCCCTCTTCCGTACGCCCGCCTTTCAGGATGCACTCGATCCGTCCCCCGAGGTCTTCGTGCACCGCCTCCCAACTCGTGGGGCTGGGTCGTCCGGACCGGTTCGCTGATGGGGCGGGGACAGGCGTGTTGCAGGCCTCGAGAAACGACCGCGTCAGGGGCAGTCGGGGCATTCGGACACCGACAGTGTCGAGCCCAGCGGTTACGACCGAGGAAAGCGCCTCGTGCCTGGGCAAGATGAGCGTCAGAGGCCCTGGTGCAAAATGTTCGAGGAGCCGTTCAGCCGGAGGAGGCACGTCGGCCGCAACCTCGCCGATCTGCCCACGGCGAACGACGTGCACGATCAGGGGATTGTCCGCCGGACGGCCCTTCGCCTCAAAGATCCGCTGGACGGCCTCGGGCTGGAGGGCATCGGCCCCGAGCCCGTAAACAGTTTCCGTGGGGAAGGCCACCAGCTCGCCGCGGCGAAGGTGGGTGGCGGCCTCGTCCGGAGATGTCGTGAGGGTCGTCGTCACGTGTGAGGATGCGTGCCAGCGCAGGGATTTGGGGGCGCCTTCCTCCTACGACGAAGTGACCTTGTCGATCAGCTGTTGCATGCGATCGACGTGGGTGCCTGCCCAGTAGACCGAGTCGCAGGCGGGACACTGCGCGAACTCGTCGTGCGCCGCCCGGGCTCGTGGAGGCACCTGAGCATCGACGACCTCAGAGGAGGCCGGCTCCAGTTTGGCGTTGCACGTGAGGCATCGAGAGAGCGGATCGGCGTGCTGTTCGAGCCCGAACCGCCGGGCAACGTCCATCAGCTGGCGACGGGGCGCCTGTGCCCGAATGAAGGCGCCGAACTGGACCCGGCTGCGCTTCAGCAGATCTACGTCCCGGGTCAGGAGAATTCGCTGTTCTTCGTCGGAGATGCGGGCAAGCACCGGATCCGCGCGTTCCGTGTCGTAGCGAGTGTCGAGCCCGAGCATCCGCAGGTACCGGGCCAGCTGCCCCAGGTGGACATCGCACACAAAGCGGGGCGGCGCGGGGAGCGGGGGACGGAGGGTGGACGATGGACGTGGGAGGGACTCAATCCGCGGGTACACGCTCACCCGATCGCCAGCCGAGAGGGCGTAGCCGAAGGAGACCGGTTTCTCGTTCACGAGTACGAGGTCGACCTCGGGATGAGGAATCCCTTGTGCCTCAATTGCATCCTTGATGGCAGGCCGTCCCGAGAACGAATATCGGGCCTGCGCTGCGCCGGACCCGGTGCGAAAATCGTTCAGAGAACCGTAAAATCGGAACTGAGCGGTGTGAGGCTTCGGCACAGACATCACTGCGGAGAGACCAACGGCGTAACGCAACGATTGACGTTCGTCCTCACCCTCTCCTCACTGTACCTGTGGGAGTGGCTCCATCTACGTCGTAGTCCCGGTTAACCTCCTTCCCGGCACGCTAGCGGCTGTGGGCCTCGCGGACGACGCGACCTTCATTCGCACGGTTGTGGGAACGGTTCGGGGGGACCTGGAGTGTTCTCGAACCAGGGACCCCCTCCGTGCCTCTTGGTCTCATCGTTAAGCCACCACCTCTCATGATTGTCTACATGCTGATTGGGCTCGCCGCGGGTGTCCTAACCGGCTTTTTGATCGCCTGGTACCGGCGACAATAGCGAGGAATCCTCACGGGACAATCTGTTCCCCGTCCTCGTCTTCCAAGATCAGGGCATCCACCGGACAGATCGAGACGGCCTCCTCGAGCCGTCCCTCTTCGATGTCCGGGGTTTCCTCCTGAAAGTCCACGATGTTGTCTTCGCGGATCACAAAGATCTCAGGGGCAAGGTTCGTGCAGTTTCCCGACCCGATGCATAAGGTACGGTCGATACGAACCGTCTTGCCACTGATTTCGCGTTCGCGCATGTCGTCCATGCTTGAAAAGGTGTGTGTTGGAGAGATTATGCGGTACTCTCGATTGCCACGAGGTCCCGTAACGGACGTTCCCTGCGGCGCAAGTCCCGAAACGTAACAATCCGATCCCTCACGTGCCCAGTTTGGGATCGGCCTCCGTCAGGACGCACTCGCTTCCTCGGCCTGCGACGAGGCTTCAGCCGCGGGCTCCTGGTCTGGCCCCTCGTCGATCCCAAGGGTTTCGTCGAGGAGATTTCCGGCAATCTGAATGAAGTCCTGCTCGGTGATAATCCCGACGAGGCGGTTCTCACGAACGACCGGCAAGGCGCCAATCTCGTGCTTCCGCATGAGCTTGACGGCCTTGAGGGTGGGTCGGTCCGGGGAAACAGAGATTGGGTCTTCAACCATGATGTCTCCGACGGGAACGCCTCCCTCTGGACGCTCCGCGCGCTCTGCCATGTGACGAAGGAGACTGCGGTGGCTCACTAGCCCCACCAGACGGTGCTGTTCGTCCTCCACGAGAACGTGTCGGATCTTCTGCCAGTCCATGAGCCGCGCCACGAACTCGATGGATTCTTCTTCGTGGACGGTAAACAGGTCCGTGGTCATGTAGTCCTCGACGTTTGTGTCCTTCATGCCCGTTGGGGTATATCCCTCCTCCAGGGTGGCGAGCGGCCATTCGTGGACGGGCTCCCCCTCTTTCTGTCGTTCCACCATGGCTCGGGTCAGGGCCCCGAGGCGCTCGGCCCGCGATCCCATGTCTTCCATCCGGGCCAGGGAGTCGAGCTGCCACTGGGAGCCGGTCCGTCGGGTCTCTACGCGCTTCTGGATGACGCCCAGGTACTGGTTGATATCCGACGAGTCGACGTCGGAGGTCCGCAGGCCCCGTTCGGCGAGAGGAATGAGGGTGTCGAGAATCAGCTCGTGGGCCGGACGGCTTGATCCGTCCAGCCAGACAAACTGTGAGGCTAGGCCGTTCCGGGCCGCCGCATTGAAATTGTAGCGGGCCTCGTAGAATTCGATGTGGTCGGACACGTCCTCGTATTCCTGAGCCAGCCCGGCCACGAGCCCGTACCAGAACACGGCATTGGCCACCTCGTCGAGAACGGTGGGCCCGGAGGGCAGGACGCGGTTTTCGATCCGGAGGTGAGGCTTCCCGTTCGTGATGCCGTAGCAGGCCCGGTTCCAGCGGTACACCGTGCCGTTGTGGAGCTGGAGCGCCATGAGTTGGGGGACGCCCCCGTCCTCGAGGACCCGAAGCGGGTCCTCGTTCAGCTCTGTGGTCAGGAGCACGCGGAACCGCGAGATGTCCTCCTTGAAGATCTCCATCACCGACTCGTCCACCCAGCTCGTCCCGAAGTGGACCCGAGGGCTCATTTCTCGCAGGTAGAGGTTGCTCGACCGCGTATCGACGGCCTGTTGGAAGAGCGCGATCCGGGTTTCGCGCCACAGGCGCTTTCCGAACAGCAGGGGCGAGTTTGTGGCGGCGGCCAGGCACGGCGCCGCGACCACCTGCGCGATGTTGTAAAAGCGGGGGAACTCCTCGGGCGACACCTGGAAGTGGGTCTGGAAGCTCGTGTTGCACCCCTCCAGCATGATGGAGTCGTGCTTCAGGAACAGCTCGTCAATGCCCCGAATCTGGTATTGGCCCGCCCCGCCCCGGAGACGCGAGAGGGCGTCGTTCAGGGCGTAGTACCGGGGCCGAGGCGTCATGTAGTCGAGTGCAAAGTCCGAGAGGTTGGCCGTCGGCAGAATGCCCGTCATGGCAACCTCGCCGCCACTCTCCCGGGCAAGGTTCCGCACCTCACCGATCAGTTCATTCGTGGCCTGCTCCATCTGTCCAAAGCAGTCCCCGCCGTACTGGAGCGGGTCCATGTTGAACTCGACGTTGAACTTCGTGAGCTCCGTGACGATGCGATCGTCAGTATTGCGCTCAAGCACTTCTTCGATGATGGGCGCCGGCTGGCCTCGCTCGTCGACCATGAAAAGCTCCTGCTCGGCCCCAATGCGGCGCACTCCCGCCTCGAACATGTCTTCGTGGAGCATGAGCTCCAAAGCCCGAACGTCCCTCATGAGATGATTTGTGAATTCCCGGAGCGCTGAGGGGGCGACGTCCCGCTGTACGTTTTGTTCACCCATGGTCAGAGATCGCTATTCGACAAGAGTCCGTGAGGTCTCCGGTCGTTGAGCCCGACCGAGAGGTTTGAGGCGAAGGGTCGGTTTTGAGTACCGCACACTGAGAAAAAGGTAGAAACGGTTCATTGTAACTATCAAATTGACGTGAACCATTTTTCTCTCCCGCTCACGGGTCTCTTGGGGCATGGAAACGAGCCGGGAACAGGCCGTATGAGTGAGCCCGATCCGCTCAGTACAGGTGTTCTGATGTTCTACGAACGGACTTCTTTCGCCGCGGGACTTCTTCGGTCCATAAGGACGGCGCTCTACCTGCTCCTCCTCGTGGGCACGGCCGCCCTCTCACGCGCAGCCCCCTCAGTTCAGCCTTTTGCACAGGACGACTCTGCCCGCTCGGTCCCCCGCCGCGCACAGACTCTTCTGGTTCGGGGCATGACGGAGGCTTCGCTTGGGGACCACACCGAGGCCATCGAGTACTTCGAGTCCGCCCTTGACCAGGCGCCGAAGGCCCCGGCCGTGCTCCAGGCCCTCGCGAATGCTCACAGTGCCAAAGGCAACTTTACGACGGCGCTCTTCTACGCCCGCAAGGCGCGCAAGTACGGAGAGGAGCGGCCTTTCTACTACCGGCGGTTGGCCGAACTGCAGCAGAAAGCAGGGACGCCCGAAGCAGCCCTGCAGACCTACCGCGATCTCGTGGATCGCTTTCCGGAGAACACGAGCGCCTACAGGGCCCTAGCGCGGCTCCAGTCGACGCTCAATCGGCCGGAGGCCGCCCTCCAGACGTACGACGCCCTCTTGGAGCAGAGCGGTTCCCCCTCGGTGGGGGTGCTCCGGAAGAGGCTTTCGCTCTACCGACAAGTCGGCGATTCGTCGGGCGTCCGGCAGACGCTCAAGGCTCTCGTCGAGGCCCGTCCCAACGATGCTCGGCATCGCCGTCAGTTGGCCCGCCTCTACGCGGAGCGGAAACGCTACGAAGCGGCCCTCGACCTGCTTGCGCCGCTGGTTGCCGCGTTCCCCAGCGACCAGAAGCTCCGGAGTCGTGTGAAGCAGCTTTCCCGAAAGGCGGGCCGCACGGACGTCTCCCTCTCCTCGACAACGGATGAGTCGTCGGCCCCGCAAACCGGGGAGGCCTCGCCTGTGGAGCGCGCCCGGGCCCTCTACACCGAGGCGATCCCTGTATCGAGCAGCGCCGACACGACCCGTCTCCGTAAAGCGGAGGAGCTTCTGCGCCAGTCTCTTAAACGGGGCCCGGGCTCCGTTGACGCGCTGGTTCTTCTCGCCCGAGTTTACGGGCGTCGTGGAGAGCACCGTCGGGCCGGGCAGGCCCTGGAGCAAGCCCTTGAGAAGAATCCGCGGGCCCCAGATCGGTGGGCGCGCGCCGCTGCGTCCTACCGGCGCGCTGGACGCTTCAAGAAGGCGGTTGAGGTGGCCCGGGAAGGATTGTTGCTGTTTCCAGGGCGGTACGCGCTGGTCCGAACGGCTGCGCTCTCCCACCTCCGCCTCCAGCACCCAGAGAAGGCCCTCTCACGCTTTCAAGAGGCCCTCGAGCTTTCGCCAGACTCAACCGGCGCCCCTCAGGAGGCTTTGCTGTGGACGGGACTGGGGCAGGCTCGAGCCCGCCTCGGGCGCTCAGAGGAGGCCCAGGCCGCCTTCGAGAAGGCCCTTTCCCTCGATCCAGACCAGCCGAAGGTGTTGCACCCGTACGCTGCCCACCTCGCCCGGCAGGACAAACGGCTGGGAGAGGCCCTCAAGATGGCGCAGCGGGCGGTGGACCAGGCCCCGCAGAACCCTGAGTATCTCAGTACGCTTGGGTGGGTGTACTTCCAGCGGGACAACCCACAGGCTGCCCGCCGTCATCTCCGGGACGCTCTCGACACGGCCCCTCCATCTGCGCAGCGTCTGGAGCGTTACGGGGACGTGCAGCGGGCCCTCGGCAACGAGACGAAGGCGCGCCGGTACTGGCAGAAGGCCCTGGACCGTGCCCCAAACCGCGACTCCCTACGGCGAAAACTCGGCCTAGACCCCAATACGTGAAAAGTGTGCGTCACGCCGCGATGAACCTTCTTTTTCTCTCCGGTGCCGGGGCCCGAACCATCTGGGGGGACCGGGCTGGCCTCCCGGCGCTTTCGTGTGTACTTCTTTTTCTGACTGCCGGACTCGGGCTCCTAGTTGGGGGGTGCAGCGGCACGGCCCCCGCCACGAAGGACCCGACCATGCCCGACCGCTTCCCGAACCACACGACCGATCAGGTTCGCAGCCAGATTCTGCAGGCCAGCGACACCCTCCAGTCCTTTTCGGCGACGGCCCGGGTCGCGGTCCGATCGCCCGAACAAAGCGGAACGTTCAACGCCAAAGTGCGACAGCGACGGGCGGACTCGCTGTTCATGCAGTTCAGCAAGTTCGGATTCGAGGGGGGACGGGTGCTCCTGACGCAGGACAGCGTGTTTTTCTTCGACACCCGGAAGGCCGTTCTGCAGGTCGGCCCTGTGGCGGCGATCCAGAAAATCTTCCCCGCGCCGGTCTCCTCGGACCAGTTTTTCCAAAATATGCTCGGGCTCATCGCCCCCCCGCCCGACCGGTCCTGGACGCTTCAGGCCGATAGCTCCTTCTACTACCTCTCCAGTCCCTCGACGAACGAGAGATACGTTGTGGACCCGACCCGGTGGCGTGTGGTGCGGTACGTGAAGAAGGGGCCGAATGGAACGGTCCGGAGGAAGCGCCTTTTCTCTGATTTCAGACGGGTGGAGGGATTGCTCGTGCCCCATCGTGTCATTTTTCGGCGCCCCGCGGATGGGCTCGCGGTGGTGATCACCTACCGAACGGTGAATCTCAATCCGCCCCGGCGCCCCCTGGGCCTAGATGTCCCTCCCCAAGTGTCCCGCCGGCCGTTTCGGTAGCCCTGGCCGTTCGACGTCCTGCTTCGACGCCTCCTTTCGAGCATGCCAATGCGACGAGCAACCGGACGAGATGTCACAGTGCGTCGTCTCGTAGGGAGTGTCGTGCTGCTGGTGGGCCTCGTGAGCCTGTCGCCTTCCCACGCACCCGCCCAGGACCCGAGTGCTAGCGATTTGGAGGCCCAGCGAGCGTCGACCCAGAAGCGCCTCAAGCGGCTTGAGGCGCAGATTCGGCGAGAGAAGAATCAGCTCGAGAAGACACGAAAAGCAAAGGAATCCACTCAGGAAAAGCTGAAATCGATCCGGCGTCAAATTGCGTTGAAAGAGGAGCTAATTTCGACCTATCAAACCCGCCTTCAGCAGTTAGAGCAGAAGCGGGAAACCCTCCGTGACACCCTGACGACGCTTCAACGCCGGCTCGATGGGCTCCGCGAGGACTATCAGAACCGTCTCGTTCACGCGTACAAGTACGGGCGTCTCCACGACCTAGCTCTCCTCCTGGCCTCCCGGTCCATCAACCAAATGCTCGTCCGGGCGCGATACCTGCAGCGGTTCGCCGCCGACCGTCGCGAGCAGTGGAACACCATTCAGGCGGCCGTCGGCGACGTCCAGCGCTCCCGCAAGAAACTGGCGGAGACGCGGACCGAAACCCGGCAGCTCCTCTCGAAAGCCCGTACCCAGCGGCAGAACCTGCGCGCCCTTGAGCGCGACCGTCGCCAGATCATCGAAAAACTGCAGGCCCGTCGTTCTAAACTCAAGAAGGAGCTTCAGCGGAAGCAGCAACAGGCCCAGAAGCTTCAGCGTCGGATCCAAAAGCTCGTGGCCCGCAGCGAGCGCGATGCAGGCGACGAGGAGTCCGCCTCGCAGCCTGAGCGGGCGGCCGCCTTCGCCAACCTTTCGGCGTCGTTCCAGGAAAATCGGGGCGAGCTCCCGTGGCCGGCCAGCGGCGCCGTCACGGTGGGCTTTGGCAATCAGGTGGATCCGGTGCACGGCACCTCCACGTATCACCCCGGCATTCGTATCGCCACGCCTCCTGGAAGCGACGTGCGGGCGGTCTTCGACGGCGTCGTGGTCGGCATCGACCTCGTGCCGGGGTATGGCACCTACGTTGTGCTGCGGCACGGCGACTATCTCTCCGTGTACAGCAATCTGTCTAGCCTCTCGATCTCTGAGGACCAAAAAATAGAGGCGGGGCAGCTCATCGGACAGTCCGGCACCGAGCAAGAGCCACTGGGGGCAAGTCTTTTCTTTGGGGTCGTTAACCGGTCTACGAGCGAGTTCGTCAATCCTGTCGCCTGGCTCAGCTCCCGGTAGCTTGGGGCTCAATTCCGGCCCAACTGGATTCACAGAAACCTTTCGGCCCAGGAGGAGACGAGGCTTGGGTTACCGAGGGGGAAAGCGTATTTTGACCACAGTCATTTTCCCTGTCGCGGCATCCCCGAACTTTTCTTTTCTTTCCTATGGCTACCCACTACGATTGCCTCGTTGTTGGCAGCGGTCCCGGCGGATACGAGACCGCGATCCGCGCCTCTCAACTGGGCATGGAGACGGCTATCGTCGAGAAGGACAAATTGGGTGGGGTCTGCTTGAACGTGGGCTGCATCCCGACCAAGGCCCTGTTGAAGAGTGCCGAGGTGATGTCGGAAGCCACCCACCTTGACCAGTTTGGTCTCGAACTGGAGGGGTCGGTCTCGCCAAATTTTCCGGAGGTCATCGAACGCAGTCGCGGGGCGGCCAACCAGATGAACCAGGGCGTGCAGTTCCTGATGCGGAAGAACAACATCGACGTGTTGCGGGGACACGGTCGTCTTGCCGACGCAGACACCGTGGAGATTGAGCCGTCCGTCAACATGGATGGCGAAGAGGTGGGAGAGGAGCAAACCGCAACGGCCGATCACGTCATCCTCGCCACCGGTGCCCGCCCGAACGAGCTTCCCTTCCTCCCCATCGATGGCGAGGACGTGGTGAGCTACGAAGGCGCGATGCTCCAGACTGATCAGCCCGACTCGATGGTCATCGTGGGGGCTGGCGCCATCGGGGTCGAGTTTGCGTACTTCTACCACCACATGGGCACGGACGTCACCATCATTGAGGTAGAAGATCGGATTGTACCGAACGAGGACGAGGACGTGTCCGACGAGCTCGAGCAGACCTACAAGAAGAAAGGCATCGACGTGATGACGGGGGCCAACGTCCAGGGCGTGGACAAGAATGGTGCCCCGCTGGCCGTGGAGGTCGAGACCGACGACGGCACCGAGCACATCGAGTGCGACCAAGTGCTCTCTGCCGTGGGCGTGGTGGGCAACGTTGAAGACATCGGTCTCGGAGCGGTCGGCGTCGAGACGGATGGCAACGACATCGTGGTGGACGACTATTACCGCACCAACGTGGACGGCGTCTACGCCATCGGCGACGTAACGGGGGCGCCCTGGCTCGCCCACAAGGCCAGCCATGAGGGCATCCTCTGCGTCGAGAACATTGCGGGGCATGACGTGCGCCCCATTGACCAGCACGACATTCCGGCCTGCACGTACTGCCAGCCGCAGATCGCCTCGGTCGGCCACACCGAGGCGGAAGCGAAGGAGGCCGGCTATGACATCAAGGTCGGGAAATTCCCCTTCAAGGCCAACGGCAAGGCCGCTGCGCTGGGCCACCAGGAGGGCTTCGTGAAAACCATCTACGACGACAAGTACGGCGAATTCCTGGGCTGCCACATGATCGGCCACAATGCGACCGAACTGATTGCCGAGGTGGTGACCTCGCGCAAGCTGGAGACGACCGGGTTCGAGATCATGGAGTCCATGCACCCGCACCCTACACTCTCGGAGGCGGTGATGGAGGCGACCCGCGAGGCGTACGGCCAGCCAGTCAACATCTAGCCCCCCGTGCGGTCCGGAAATCGAGATGGATCTGGGCGACATCTTTTCGATGGAGTAGTCGCCAGGGGTGTCCGCCTCCTTACCGTGTTGCCTCTGCTCGCAGCACCCATCCTCTCGGGTCAATTCTGAGCGTCGCGCCGTCGGGCACCGGAAGCCGCCCGTTTCCATTGGTCATCGAAACCCGGCGCGTCTCGCCGCCCACTTCAACGGGCACCGGGACGGAGAAGTCCACGTCTCCCGTGTCGGTCCAACGAAGCCGGAGTCCGACGGCCGTTCGGGTGGTATCGAGCGCCGGGAGTGCATCCTGATAGAGGTATACCTGGAAGAAGGCGTCGAGCGAGCGGCCGGCGACCGCCTCCGCAACCCGAACAAAGTCGCTGGTGGTGACGGAGCGGAATGGCGGTTCGGTGTTGGGAGAAGTCCCATCCGGGTACGCGAAGCGCCGGAGCAAGTCCCGGATGGCCGTCTCGCCGATGACGTACCGGAGCGTGTGGAGTGTGAGGGCGCCCCGGTAATACACGTCGCGGTGGTACATCTCCTGCGCCGGGGTTGGCTCGGTACGGGCGATAGGGGTGCCTCCGTCGATCCCGGATCGGAAGTGATCCACCACGGCGTGGTATGCGCTGTCCCCCCGGAGCGACTCGGCGTAGAGGGCCTCGAGATACGTTGCGGGCCCCTCGTGAAGCCAGAAGTCTTTCCAGTCCTTCACGGTCGCGAGATTGCCGTACCACTCGTGGGCAAGCTCGTGGAAGTGAAGCACGTCGAACGGAGCCTCGTACCCGAGTCCGCCGGTCGTGAAGTCGTGACCATAGGCAATGAGGGTCTGATGCTCCATTCCTAGAAACGGGGTCTGTGCGATTCCGTACTTGTCGGCCCGAAACGGATAGGGACCGAGCGTCTTCTCCAGGAAACGAAGCTGACTGAGAAACCGGGGCAGGGCCTCTCGTGCCTGCGCACTGTCCGCCGGGAGGGCGTAGAAGGAGACGGGAATGGACGTGTCGGCGGTGCTCGTGTATGTCGTGTCGAGGTGGACGTAGGGGGCCACGTTCAGCGTCACCGCGTAGGCGTTGATGGGCGTGGAGACGTGCCACCGGTAGGTCTTGGTGGAGTCGGTCGCCTGCTTCGCCGACCGAAGCGTCCCATTGGAGACGGCTACGAGGGGGTCCGGTACCGTAATCGCGATGTCCATCGAGTCCGGTTCATCGGACGGATGGTCCTTTACCGGCCACCACAGGTCGGCGCCTTCGGTCTGGCACGACGTAGCCACCCAGGGCTCCCCGCTCTGCGGCGTTTCAGCCCACGTGAATCCTCCGTTCCACGGCGGACGAGGCGCCACACGCGGCGCTCCTGCGTACTGCACTGCCACCCGGATCGTGTCTCCAGAATCGCGCTGCTCCTCGAGCTTGATCCGAAGCTGGTTTCCTCCCTCCCTCCGTTTTACAGGGAGGGACTCGGCGGCTCCCCGCCCTTTCTTCCAGGCCCGCCGCACGGACAGACGTCGATCGAGGTCGAGGACGAGAACCTCAAGGGACTTCTCGACCACCGCATGCACGTTGAGCTGCCCCTTGATTCGCTCCTGCCGCGGGTATACCGATACGGCGAGGTCGTAGTAGCTCACGTCGTACGCGGCCTGTTCGGGAGGCAAAGCTCCTCCCGAGTCCTGGGCCGGGGCCTTCGAGCACCCGCTCAGAGCTGTGGCGCAGAGGAGCAGGCCCAGGATGCGCACGAACCGCAGAAGAGACGTGGGATCGCAACAGACCTGCTCCTTATGTGACATCTCGCTTGGAGACCGGTGGGACAAACCAGACCGAAACAGAGGACTACGGCAGAGGCAATTCCTCTCTCAAACGCAGCGCATCCCCTCTTTGGACTCTACCGGGGGATTCCCGGTGCGGAACGATGTGCTTCCGTCGCGGCGCTCCCTCAGGTCCCCGTTCAGTGCCTGATCAGTTCGCGTAATCCTGAAGGAAGAGATCCAGGTACGCCCACAAACTGCCAGCCGCAAAGCCGTACACACTTCCAACAAGTCCGGCAAGGAGGACATCAAAGAGAGCAATGCCCGTTCCGTGCATGGTCCCCGGATCGTAGAGAAACGTGATTGCGCCTAGGAGGGCCCCGACGGGAATCGTCATCGCGTTTTTCTGGCGGATAAGCCTGTACTCGCCCGCTAGGCCGCGGACGTTCTCGATGATGTCCTTCCCGACGTGCACCCGCTGGTTTTTGTGCTTCCGCCACGCCTCCTTGTATGATCGGCGCCTCGGCCGCGTATCGGCATTTTCCTCGTCGTCCACATCATCGTTCACATCCCGCGGTCGTTTCTCCTCGTCGTCACTCAGAATTTCGAAGGCCTCACGGACCCGCCTGAATTCCTCCTGAGCCTCTTCCTTCTTTCCCTCGGTTGCACGATCGGGATGGCATTCCAGGGCGCGCTTTCGGAAGGCCTCCTTGATTTCCTCCTGCGACGCCCCCGGACTCACCCTCAGTATGTCGTGGTACTGGCTCATAGGCTCGCAAGCTGAACCGAGGAGAAACCGGGCATCGGTTGCCGACCTCTCTGGTCGGACCCCCTTGAATTCCTTTGCCGACGATCTGTTGCGATCCGAAGTACCGGCTTACTGGATCACGAGAACGGTGGAGGCGGTCCCGCGAGCGCCCGCCTGTCGACAGTTCCCGTGCGGGTCATGTCGTACAACATCCGGTACGCCCCCCGAGACACCGGTCGGCGAGCGTGGAGAAACCGGCGCGAGCCCATCGCGAGCCTGATTCGTTTCCACGCCCCGGACGTGGTTGGAACCCAAGAGGGAACGCTGCACCAGCTTATCGACCTGGAGGAACGCCTTCGCGGCACCGAGTGGATCGGGGTCGGTCGCCGGTCGGGCGGAGACGAATTCTCAGCCCTCTTCTACAGGACTGATCGCCTGGCCCTCCTTGAACACGACACCTTCTGGCTCTCGAAAACGCCAAACACACCGGGGAGCAAGAGCTGGGGGGCTGCTCTGCCTCGAATTGCCACTTGGGCCCGGTTCCGAGACCAGGCGTCAGGGAACACCCCGTTCGTGCTCAACACGCGTTTCGATCACGAGCGCGAGAAGGCCCGGATCAAGAGTGCACGGTTGATTACTGAGAGCCTCGGGGCGCTCTCAGAAAGTGCTCCAGTAGTCGTGATGGGCGATATCAATGCGTTTCCAGAATCTCGGCCCCACAGTCTCTTCACTCGCGCCGGTGACGACGCTCCGGCCATCCCCCCTACGCGATGCCAGGCAGGCGGCTAAACAGGCGCATCACGGACCTACATCCACGTGCACGCACTTCGAGCTCACCGTCAGGCCAGGGCAGCGGTACGATTCCATCTTCGTGGGACCGGGCATCACTGTGCAGCGACACGGCCACCTCCCCGCACGATGGAACGGTTATTATCCCTCCGACCCTCTTCCGGTGCTGGCCGACCTGCGCATTCCCCGACAGCAGCCTTTCCCTCTCACTTTAGAGCCTGCAGAGATCGGGGTCATCCCGCAGGTGAGAGACCAGGACGGTTCGACCGTTGGGGAATGCTGGATGAGCTCATTTGGACCGGCATCATCGGGATTGCCCCAGAGGGACCCGGCTCAGACTGTCCCTCAACACTCTTCAGGGGTCCTCAGCGGCCGCCCCGTCCTCTCCCTGAAAGTCGAGCGCAGCAGAGTTGATGCAGTATCTTTGGCCGGTTGGATCCGGGCCATCCTCGAACAGATGGCCAAGATGAGCCCCACACTCCGCACAGACCACTTCGGTGCGACGCATGCCAAGGCTGTGATCCGACCTGAGCTCGACGTTGTGCTGCTCGACTACGTCGTAAAAGCTCGGCCACCCCGTTCCGGATTCGAACTTGGTGTCGGAGTCAAAGAGAGGAGTGTCGCAGACCACGCAACGGTACACCCCGTCGCCCTTGTGGTCCCAGTACTTTCCACTGAAGGCCCGTTCGGTGCCCTGCTCTTGCGTAACGTGGTACTGTTCTTCGCTCAGTTGGCGGCGGAGTTGCTCGTCGGACGGCCTCGATTTTTCGATGTTGGCCATGTGGCGTTCACCGGAGGCTTGGTTTGTAGAGCGATCGTCAGGCAGTTGGAGGGGGGCGCCTCCCTCGGCCCAGCTCATCAATCCGTTGCGACCTGGCTGTCTTCTTCGACAACCTCAGCCTCTTCGATGTCTTCCTCGTCCGAGACACCGTCCTCGTCGGCGACTTCTCCGTTGGTCGAGGTGAGCTGCTCAAGGTCCTCTTCGCCATCCACGAGGCCAAGGACATCCTTTCCGGGAACCTCCTCCTGCTCGATCAGCATCTCTGCCAGCCGGTCGAAGGCCTCCCGATTCTCACTTAGCGTGCCGGCGGCACGCTCAAAGGCGTTCTCGGTAATGCGGCGGATCTCCTGATCCACCTCACGGGCTGTCTCGTCGCTGTAGTCGCGTCCCTTCGCCAGTTCCTCACCGAGAAAGACGTTGCCCTGATCCTCACCGAGAGAAATGTGCTTGAACTGTTCGCCCATTCCCCAGTCGAGCACCATCTTTCGGGCCATCTTGCGGACTTGCTTGAGGTCGTTCTCGGCCCCGCTCGTGGCGGTGTTAAAGATGATTTCCTCTGCGGCGCGCCCTCCCATGATGACGGCCAGGCGGTCGAGCAGGTAGTCGAGCCGATAGAGATACTTGTCCTTTTCCGGCAGCTGCTGCGTGACGCCCATCGCCTGTCCCCGCGGAACGATTGTCACCTTGTGGACCGGATCGGCGTGGGGAAGAGCCGCCGCCACGATGGCGTGACCGGCCTCGTGGTAGGCGAGGAGCTTTTTTTCTTCGTCATCCAGGACGAGCCCCTCTCGCTTCAGGCCCATCATCACCTTGTCTCGCGCCTGCTCGATGTCTTCTCCCTTGATAACCTCGTGCTCGTGCCGGGCCGCCATGAGGGCTGCCTCGTTGAGAAGGTTCTCGAGATCAGCGCCACTGAAGCCGGGCGTGCTGCGGGCAATCTCCTCCAGGTCGACGTCCTCGCTGAGAGGCTTGTCGCGAGCGTGGATCTTGAGGATCTCGTACCGAGCCTGCTTGGTCGGCATGCCAACCGTGATCTGGCGGTCGAACCGACCCGGTCGCGTAAGCGCCGAATCCAAAATGTCCGGACGGTTGGTCGCCGCCATCACGACGACGTTTTCGTTCTCTTCGAATCCGTCCAGCTCAGAAAGAAGCTGGTTCAGGGTTTGTTCTCGCTCGTCATTCCCGCCCCCGAGGCCAGCCCCTCGCTTGCGGCCGATGGAGTCGAGCTCATCGATGAAGATGATGGCCGGGGAGGTCTCCTTCGCCTCACTGAACATGTCGCGAACGCGAGACGCACCGACCCCGACAAACATCTCCATGAAGTCGGAGCCTGAGACGCTGAAGAACGGAGCATCAGCCTCGCCGGCGACCGCTCGTGCAAGAAGGGTTTTTCCGGTTCCTGGCGGTCCAACGAGAAGCACCCCCTTCGGCACGTTTCCCCCCAGTCCCTGGAAGCGGTCCGGCTGCTTCAGGAACTTGATGATTTCACGGAGCTCTTCCTTCGCGCTGTCGGCGCCAGCAACATCATCGAACGTCGTATCTTCTTCGTCCTTGTCGTAAAGCTCCGCCTTGCTCTTCCGGACCGAGAAGAGGCCCTGGCCCTGGGCCTGCATGCGCCGGAGGAAGATGTATCCCACTCCGAAGAGGAGAAGCACAGGAAGGAGACCCATCAGTACAAGCCCCCACGGGAATGAGCTCTTCGGCTTGGTAACAACCTTCACGTTCTGCGCCCTGAGCCGATCCATGAGGCCATCGTCCCCAAAGGACGGGAGGTACGTGACGAAGTTCTTGTACTTCTCCTTGTTCTTGCTTCGGGTGGCGCTGGACTTAAGCGCGCCGCGAATGGTGTTCCCCTTCACGACCACCCGCTTCACGTTTTTCTGTTGGAGCTGCTCCTGAAATTCGCTGTAGCTGATGCTTTTGCCTCCCGTTGGACCCATTCCCCAGTAGCTGTAGGCCCACAGGGCAAGGAGCGTCCCGGCAATCACGTAGATAATGAGACGCCCTCGTCCCCCACCAGACGAGGGGCCTTCGGGCAGGCCGGAACCATTCTGATTCTCGTTCTGAGCGTTTCGGTTAGCCACGTTACTCAACGAGTTGATGCTGAGAATCGAGTATCGCCCGACCGGCACGCCAAGGGTATTTTCCGGACGTGAGCACAAATCGAGCGGATAGGTAATACACCCTTGGACCGTGATTGTGTCCCTGAATGGAAGCAGTCCTAGGGACTTCGGCCCATAGTGGAGCTCGTTACACAGAAGTTGCGCCTGAAAACACGTGCGTTCAGGTTGAATCTATTCGGTCACAGCACATACTTTATGATCCATTCTCCGAATCGGTCCCGGCCACTTCGGTTGTCCCGCTTCGGGGATCCTCCGACCTCGACGACTCGGCCTTGTTTGCCCCCATGCCCAACTCTCCCTCGAAAGCCTCTGAGTCCTTCCCTTTCGGCCAAGAAGCCGTCTGGCACCCCGATCCTGAGGTTGTGGCCGACTCGAATCTGCGCAAATTCATGGACCAACACGGGATTTCCGACCTCGACGACTTGCACGCCCGCTCAACGTCGGACATTGAGTGGTTCTGGGAAGCAGTGCTAGACGACCTCGACATTGAGTTCTATCGCGAGTACGACGAGATCGTCGACTTGTCCGGGGGCATTCAGCGTCCGGAATGGTGCGTGGGCGGAAAAATGAATATTGTGCATAACTTGCTCGACAAGTGGCAAGGAACGCCCGTGGAGAACCGTCCGGCCTTGCGCTGGGAGGGGGAGGACGGCTCAACCCAAGAACTGACGTACGGGGAGCTCCATCGCCGGGTGTGCCGCTGCGCAAACGCGCTCCGCGACTTGGGTTTGGGGAAAGGCGACCGGATTGGGCTGTACATGCCGATGACTCCAGAGATCGTGATTGCGTTCCTGGCCATCGTTAAGATTGGAGGGGTTCTCCTTCCCCTGTTCAGTGGCTACGGGGCGGGGGCCATTGTTACCCGCCTAAACGGCGCCAACGCCTCTGCCCTGATCACGGCCGACGGATTTACGCGGCGGGGGCGTCCCATCCGGATGAAGGAAACGGCGGACGAGGCCGTCGAGCAGTGCCCGACGGTCGACCACGTGCTCGTCTACCGCCACCTGGAGCGCGACGACCCGCCCATGACCGACGGGCGTGACCGCTTCTGGAGCGATGTTCTGGCAGGGCACGACACGGACGCCCGAACGGAACGGACCGACGCCGAGGATGTCGTGATGATCATCTACACCAGCGGCACTACGGGGCCGCCGAAGGGCACGGTCCACACCCACTGCGGCTTCCCCGTCAAGGGGGCACAGGACATGTACCATCCCATGGACCTCAAGCCCGGTGAGGTTATGTACTGGATGAGCGACATGGGGTGGATGATGGGACCGTGGCTCGTGTTCGGAACCTTGACTGTCGGTGCGACGATGGTGCTGTACGACGGCGCTCCCGACCATCCGGATCCCGGCCGCCTCTGGCGCATGGTGGATGCCCACAACGTCACGCATCTTGGGGTCTCCCCCACTCTCATTCGGGCCCTGAAGACGCATGGGAACGAGCCGGTGGAGGCGGCCGATCGTTCGACCTTACGGGCCATCGGCTCTACCGGGAGCCCATGGGATCCGGAATCGTGGTCGTGGTGCTTCGACACAGTCCTCGACGGGGAAAAGCCCATTTTGAACTACTCCGGAGGGACCGAAATTTCCGGCGGCATCCTCTGTGGCAACTTCCTCGAACCGCTTAAGCCCGCAGCCTTCTCCGGCCCGGTGCCCGGCATGGATGCCGACGTGGTGGATGAGGACGGACATCCGGTGCGCGGCGAGGTGGGCGAACTCGTCCTCCGACAGCCCTGGATTGGGATGACACGAGGATTCTGGGGCGAGGACGACCGCTACCACGATGCCTACTGGAGCCGGTTCGAGAACGTGTGGGTACACGGCGACTTCGCGGCGGTCGACGAGGATGAGCTCTGGTACATCCTCGGCCGGTCGGACGACACGATCAACGTTGCCGGCAAGCGTCTGGGGCCGGCCGAGATCGAGGCCCTGCTCAACGCCCACGACGCCGTGGCGGAGAGTGCGGCGGTAGGGGTCCCCGACGAGGTGAAGGGACAGGCGGTTGTTGCCTTCGTCGTTCCGAAGCCCGGCGCCGACGAGAACGACGCCCTCCGGGAGGCCCTCATGCAGGTTGTGGTCGACGAAATGGGCAAGCCCCTGAAGCCGCGCGAGATTTTGTTCGCCGACGCCCTGCCGAAGACCCGCAACGCAAAGGTGATGCGTCGCGTCATCCGGGCGGCCTACCTGGGCGAAGACCTCGGTGACACCTCCAGCCTCGAGGACCCGAGTGCAATCGAGGCGATTCAGGAGGCCCGGTAGCCTTGCGGTCGCCCGCTGTAACTCTCCGGGAGAACGGCCGGGATCCTCAAACATTTCGTTCCGCCCTGGCGTAGGTGTGTCCTGATTGCGTTAATGCGTCGTGAAGGCTAGGGCCGAAATGACGTCCCGTCTCTTCGTTCTCCTCGTCGCCCTGATCGGCACCACCGCTCCGACTGCGGCTCAGAACGACCAGGCCCTCACCATTACCGGTCGCGTGGTCGGTGCTGAGTCGAACGAGCCGCTGCCCAGAACCCACGTGTTTGTCTCCCGCTCGATGAACGGCACCACCACGGACTCGACCGGCCGGTTCCGTCTGGAGGACGTGCCCCCGGGGTCGAAGCGACTGTACGTATCGAGGCTCGGCTACAAAGATGAAGCCCTCAACCTTCGTTTGAAACCGGGGCGTGCGCTGACCCTCACGTTCCGACTGGAGAAGAAGGTACTCAAGGGACCGACGGTGACTGTCTCGGGGAAACGAAGTGAGGAATGGTACGAACGCCTGCGTCGGTTCAAGCGCCTGTTCATCGGGCAGTCGGAGCGTGCCCGGCGCTGCTCCCTCGTCAATCCCCAGGTCCTCCAGTTCGAGGAAAAGTGGTGGGGCAAGTTCGAGGCAAGCGCCCGGAAGCCACTCGTCATTGAGAATCGGGCGCTGGGGTACCGTCTTACCTACTTTCTGAAGGAGTTCGAGGAGCGGGGAAGTGTTGTTCGCTGGGACGGAGAACCTCTCTTCGAACCCCTGACGCCCACGGACTCTCTTCAGAGAGCACGCTGGCGGAAAAATCGACGCGACGCCTACCGCGGGTCTCTCCGCCACTTCCTCCGCGCCCTACTCGACGACCGCCTCAAAGAAGAACAATTCGACATCTACCAGCTTCCCCGGGCGTCGGCCTTCCGACGCACCGGACGGGCGGACCGGATTCCGATAGACCGAGATCAGGTGGTCGAGCCGGGACCCGACTCCACATACCTATTCGACGTGCGAGACCGGCTCGAAGTCATCTACCGCGGCGAACCCGAGAGCGAAGCGTACCTCGAGTGGGCAGACATTCGCCGCCGGGGTCCCCGTCGCTACCAGACCTCGCAGATTGAGTTAAACCAACATCCGATTCACATCGACCCGTCCGGCGAAATTGTAGAGCCCTACGGCGCGACGCTCCACCGGTATTTTGCGTTCACGGTCCGCATGGCCGAGCTCCTACCGCGCGAGTACGAACCGCCGGGGTGAGCCTCATTTCACGGCTTATCTGGCTAGAGGGCCCAGAATGCATTTTCGTAGTGCTCGATCTCGGGCTGGCCGTCACCGAGCAGAACCGTCACGACATCAAAGCGCGCCGGGCTTCCTCTAAGTTGGCGCTCGTGCAAGTATGCCTGGGCCACCTTGACCAGCGAGGCCTTCTTCTCCTCCGTGATGGATTCCTCGGGGGCCCCGTACCCCAGACCTGTCCGCGTCTTCACCTCGACGAAGACGATTTCCCCTCCCTTGTCGGGGTCTAGACACACCAGGTCCATCTCATTGCGCTCGAAGCGGTAGTTGCGTTCGAGAACGCGGTAGCCATTTTCTTCAAGGTGGGTTTCCGCAATGTCTTCACCGCGATCCCCGATGTCGTTGGTGGAGGTCATGCCCGGAGAGTTGGTTCAGGAGAGGGGGTTGGTGAGGAGCATCGCTCTCATTTTGCGTTGGCGTTCTGGAGGGTCTTCGCAAAGTCGACGAGTTGCTCGATCTGGGCAGCGTCCTCCTGCCTCACGAGCGGAAGCAGAACCTCCGTCACGCCCTCAAAGACTTCCAATAGCTCAATCAAGTTGGCGAGGCGACGATGCAGAACCTGTACGTCCTCGGGACGGTCCGCGATCGAGTTGCTCTCGTCCGCTAACAGATCTGTGCAGTCCTGAAGACGCTTCCGAACAGGTGACACCTCCCGCCGTTTCCGTTCCTCGATGATTCGGGCCGTAATTTGCCACACGTCTTTTTCGGCCCGGTAGTAGTCTTTCCGAGATCCATCTCGCTGTGTCTTCACGACCAGGTCCCACTCCACGAGGGCCCGAAGATTCATGTTCGCGTTTCCACGACTCACCCCCAGTCGCTCCATGATTTGATCGGTGTTGAGAGGCCGCTCGACGCAGTACAGCAGGGCATGGATCTTGGCCATAGTCCGGTTGATCCCCCACGTGGAGGCCATCTCCTCCCACAGGGACACGCAGCGGTCGATGGCCTGCGTCCGTGGATCGGAGGACTCGTCGTCTGCCGAGGGGCTGGCGTCTGAGGACTCGGTCGGCACCATGGATCACCCGGATCGTACAGGAGCGGGAGTTCTGGATCGGTGGCTGATTGGGGCTCCATTCTGTGCATCCACTCTACTTTCGGGACCCCACAAAATGTTTCTCCTACCCGCAGCGTCGAGAGCGCCCTTCGAATCCGGCTCTGTGGTTCGTAAACTAACGAGGGCATGCCACGCTGCTTCCAGACCGCCCATGTTTCTTGCGCACGCGGCTGAGGCTTCCCTCCTCTTCCCATGGGCAAACGTGCCCGTGATCTCCGAGGAGGGGAAAGACCTCTCGCGCCGGGTGTGCAAAGGCGTTCTTCAGGGCTGCGCTCCGCTTCATTCACGCCGAGACAGGACACTGCCGCATGATGACTTCTTCTCAATCGGACGCTCCCCTTATCACCATTACGACCGACTTCGGCACGGAGGATGCGTACGTGCCGGCCATGAAGGGAACCATGCTCTCAATTTGCCCGGACGCACGGCTTGTGGACGTGACCCACGAGATTCGTCCACAAGATGTCATGGAGGCCGGTTTTGTACTCCAGTCGGCCCTCCCGTATTTTCCGAAGGGATCGATTCACCTGGTGGTGGTCGATCCCGGCGTCGGGACCGACCGACGAGCCATTGCTCTTCGTGCCGGGGATCAATGGTTCGTGGGTCCGGACAACGGCGTCTTCCCTCTCGTCCTTAACGACGAGCCGCCCGACGCAGCGGTTGACCTGGACAATCCGGACTTCTGGCGGAGTGCATCGCCGAGCACGACCTTTCATGGCCGCGATATTTTTGCGCCGGCCGCTGCCCACCTGGCCCACGGACAGGCGCTTGCAGACATCGGTTCTCCGATCGAGTCGTTGGAGCCGCTCCGCTGGGCCCAGCCCTCCGCGGCCCGCGGAACCGTTCGGGGGCGAGTGATACACGTCGATCACTTCGGCAACTGCGTAACCAACGTCCGGCGGTCCACCCTGGCCGAGGCGACCCCCCCCGAGGAGTCGGACTCCCCATCGGCCTCTCTTCCGTCCCTGAGTGCACACGTCGGCAACACGGTGCTCGATGAAGTGCACGCTACGTACGGCGACGTGCCGGAGGGCGACCCGCTCCTGCTATTTGGGAGCACGGGTTATCTCGAGATCGGCGTAAATGGGGGGAACGCCGCTGAACTGCTGGACATACGAAAGGGCGATTCCGTGGAGCTCGTCCTCGAGGACCCGTCGGAGTAGCTCCCCGATGGCCCAGTCCTTCCGTTGCGCTGTCGTCTGTGAACCGCCGTCGTTTCGCTCATGGCTCAATCTTCCTCCGGCTCGGAGGGGTCGTCGCTCCTCGAACATCTGGAGACGCTCTACCCGCTGGCCTGCCTCCTAAACGGACCGGACGGTGCCGACGAGCTCCTGCTGCGCGTGTACGAGCGGGCCGCCGATCCTTCCCCATCGGACCGTCCTGATGATCTTCGGAGATGGCTGCTAGGACTTCTCTTCGAGGTCGGGGCTGAGCGGTCCTCCTCACCCGACGGTACGGCTTCGTTTCCGGAGTCGGCCCCCGGCCCCTCCGCTCCGTTCCGGCGGGAAGTGGCCCGGGACTTGGCCCGGGACGCCCTGCCCGCCGCGTTGGCCGCCTGTTCCGCTCAGGAGCGGTTTCTCCTCGCCCTGGACGTGATCGAGAACGGCGAAGACCTCGCGTCCGACGCCCCGGTCCCGGTTCCCCCTTCAACGTCTGTCGACCTGCAGACCCTCCGGTCGGAGGCCCGCGCTGCCCTCCGCACCCATCTCCGCGATGTGTTGTCCGGACCAGAACGCACGGTCGTCGAGGAGGGCCTCCCAGAGGAGGCACTGCATGGAATGATCCGCGACGTGCTCGTGGATCGTTTTCCCCATGCCCCCGACTCGCTCCGCGTTCGGGTGCGGGCCACGCTGCAGGAAGCCCGCAACTCTACCGAACAGCCTGCGGAGGCGAGTTCGTCCCACGCCGACGAATCGTCGTCTTCGTTCCTCAGCACAATGTCTCTCGGCGCCGGCGTCGGTCTTCTGCTGGGGCTACTGGCTCTCGGCCTGGTCGCTATCAGTCTCGTGGGCGTGCCCTTCGTTTCCCAGTCGGCCTCTTCGTCGTCTGAATCAGAGCTCGGCCTGGTTTCCTTCTCCGCCCGGCAGGCGGAGTCTGTCTCTCCGGCCCTTACGACGAGCAGTCCGGCTGAGGCAAGGGCGTACGTAGAGTCGACGTGGAACCGTCGGGTCTCCGTCCCGACCGTCCGCGGGGCTCGCCTCCGGGGTGTGGGGCAGTTCCGCGTGGCAGATACGATTACGGCGCCGGTGTTCCTCTATGCCGACACGGACGACAGCACCCGGGCGGCAATTTTCGCCTACAGCTACGCCCTCATCGACCAGATGAAGGACCAGGTGACGCTGGACACTGCGCTGCGTAAAAAACTGGCCCGCAGCAAGCACCTCGTAGCTGCGTCGGACTCCGTACAGGAGGGGATTCTCTGGCGCCTCCGAGATGATGTCTTCGTCGCAGTCGCCCCGTCCGATCGGCCCGAGCAGCTCCGGGCACGGGTTCGCCCCTAGGATCAGGAGTCCGCGGCGGGCACGCTGATGCGAAAGGTGGACCCTTCCCCGACCGTGGACGACACCAGCTTCAGGCGTCCCCCGTGGTAGGTTTCCACGACGCGACGGGCGAGGCTCAGCCCCAGCCCCCATCCACGCTGCTTGGTGCTGTACCCGGGGCGGAAGATGTTGCTCCACTCCCGCCGCTCGATGCCTTGGCCGGTGTCGCGAACGTCGATGACGACCGATTCGTGTTCTTCCCGGCCCGTGACCGTGATGGTTCCCTCGTCGTCTTCAATTGCATCGAGGGCGTTCTTGAGCAGGTTCTCCAGCACCCAGGCAAACAGCTCCTCGTTGGCCGAGGCCACCAACTGGTCGGGCATATCCACCGTCAGGGTCACGTCCTGGCCCTGGCGCGGAATCCGGCGGCGCAGATAGGTAGCGGTCTGCTCCACGATCGGCACGAGGTCACACCGCTCAAGCTTCGGCTGCGACCCGATGTCCGAAAACCGGTCCGTGATTCGCTGGAGGCGCTCGACGTCGTTCTCGATTTCCTCCAGGGCACGCTCTTTTCGCTCCTCGTCCAGGTCGGGGGACCGGAGCACTTTGATCCACCCCATGAGGCTGGACAATGGGGTGCCAAGCTGATGGGCCGCCTCGCGCGCCATGCCCATCCAGAGACTGCTTTGCTCGCTTCGGCGGATGTACGAGAAGCCAAGGTACCCCACCAGGATGAAGAGCGCGACGAACGCAAGCTGCACCCAGGGGAAGATGCGAAGCTCGGTGATGAGGGCCGACTCGTCGTAGAACACATACTGGGTGAGCTGCTCGTCGGGAGCAGTGGAGTCTCCCTCTCCCCCCTGGGTGGCGGCCACCCGAACCGGAATCGGCTCGAACGAAGCCTGCATCTCCGCCAGTTCCTGCTGTAGGTCTTGCATGATTCGGGCCGAGTCTTCCGGCGGCAGGGTGCTGAGGATCGTGTCCGGCACCCCCACGTTCCGCCAGGATAGCGGCCGGCGACGGGTCGAGTCCGTGATAATCGCGGGAACGCCAAACTGGTTTGGCTCGAGGATCTGGTTGAGGATGAAATTGAACTCCCGCGTGGGCGGCATGGACTGGGCCCAGGCCAGGGCCTCACGGAAAGCCCTCACCTGATCGCTGGAGAGCGTGGTGCGACCCGGACGGTCATCCAGATTCTGGAGGTACGACTCGAGACGTTGGAACTCTTCGCGGTAGGGGTTTCCGGCCTGTCGCTGTGCCTTGGCGACCTGCTCGAGGGCGTCGGCCCAAAGCTCAATGACGGCCCGCTCGCGCTCCTGAAGACGATTGACCAGCCGCTGGGTGTACCACAGGGAGGCCACCGCGATGACGACCGCAAAGACGATCAGGCCGAGCTTCAGTCGAACCGACCACCGATAGGCTCGCATAGTGCCGCCGGGATTAACAAGCCGGATCCGACGCGTTCATCCGCGCGCCAGAGTCTGAGAAGGAATTGGGGGTTGGGCATGCGGCCCCGCCGCTACGCCGCGGTCGCATGTTGTACGTCGGTGATGATTTGACTGCGGCGGGGGCCGTTCGAAACGAGTCCGATGTCGACGTCCAGGTACTCTTCGATGAACGCGAGGTAGTCCCTCGCCTCCGACGGAAGGTCCTGGATGTGCTGCACATCGGAGATGTCCTGTTCCCAGCCCGGGAGCGTCTTGTAGATGGGCTCCACCCGGTTGAGCGTCTGGGCCTCGCTCGGAAAGCGTCGCGTCGTCGTGCCGTCGTACCGGTACTGCGTGCATACCTTCAGCGGGTCCATGCCCGACAGGATGTCGAGCTTCGTGACGGCCAGTTCGTTGAACCCGTTCACCATGCTGGTGTAGCGGAGCGCAACGAGATCGAGCCACCCGCAGCGTCGCGGGCGTCCCGTGGTGGCGCCGAACTCCCCTCCCTTCTGTCGCAGCCGTTCCCCGGCCTCAGTCTCCAGCTCGGTCGGAAAGGGCCCGTTGCCCACGCGTGTGCAGTAGGCCTTGGCGATGCCCAGGACCCGGTCAATCTCAGTGGGCGGCACGCCCAGCCCCGTGCAGCACCCTCCCGCCGTGGGGTGGCTGGACGTGACGTAGGGGTAGCTGCCGAAGTCAAGATCCAGCAGCGATCCCTGTGCCCCCTCCGCGAGCACCCGCGCGTCCTGATCCAGCGAATTGCACAGGTACTTCGAGGTGTCCGTGACGTAATCGTCGATTCGCTGGTCGAATTCCACGTACTCGTCGACGATGCGGTCTACGTCCAGCGCCTCAACATCGTAGATGTCTCGCAGAATGGCGTTCTTCTCTTCGAGGGAGCGCCGCAACTTCTGGCGCAGGACTTCCTCCTCAAGCAGATCCACGACCCGGATGCCGGTGCGGGCAGACTTATCGGTGTAGGCCGGCCCAATGCCCCGGCCCGTCGTCCCGATTGCGTCGTCGTCCGAGGCGGCGGCTCGTTCCTCCTCCTGCGCCGCCTCAATGGCCTTATGGTACGGCATGATGAGGTGCGCGTTGTGGGAGATCTTGAGGCGCCCCTCCACGTCGATGCCCAAGGACTTGATCTTCTCAATCTCGTCGAGCACTGCCTTGGGGTCCAGAACCACCCCATTGCCGATCACGCAGGTGACCCGTTCGTGGAAAATGCCACTGGGAACGAGGTGCAGGACGAACTCGTCGTCTCCGCCTTCCTGATTCTCCCAGACAATCGTGTGCCCGGCATTGGCCCCTCCCTGATAGCGGGCAACGATGTCAACCTGTGGGCTTAGAAGGTCCACGATTTTTCCTTTGCCTTCGTCCCCCCACTGACTCCCGATTACGATAGATACCGGCATAGCGTACGACGTCGATTCGTGAATGCTGGAGCGTTGTGCCTGCTGCCGTCCCGAGCTTCCGTTCTCTTCGGGCCCTCTCGGTCACCGTGAGGGAGTCCTCCGGCCCCCATTTTCACCTGAGTGACACATCGGTCCTGCCCTCCTAGAGGAGCCTTGCGCCTTCCCCGAAAAGCCCTCTCGGTCCTCGCAGAACGACGGTCGAGGGGCGAGAGCGCTCCGAATCAAATCGATTGGAGACTCGGAGAGGCGGCGGGGTTGGAAATTCCGAAGAGCACGAGGATGACGGATGGTGTTCCCTCCTTCCCGGGACGTTCGGCTAGGCGGCGCTCGTTTCGAGTTGACGGTTGAGCTCGACAACCGTCGGGGAGGCCACGAAGACCGAGGAATACGTTCCGATCACGACGCCTACAATGAGGGCGAATGAGAACCCGCGCAGGACTTCCCCGCCGAAGAAGAACAAAACGGCAACCACGATAAAGGTGGTGATGGACGTCACCACAGTTCGGCTCAGGGTCGCATTGATCGAGCGATTTACAATCTCATCGAAGGACTCCGTCTTAAAGAGATTGATGTATTCTCGTATCCGATCGAAGACCACTACCGTGTCGTTGAGCGAGTACCCGACGATCGTGAGGAAGGCGGCGATGATGGACTGATCGATCTGTAGCGAGAAGGGCACAATCCCGTGTAGCACCGAGAAGAGCCCGAGGGTGATGGTGACGTCGTGCACGAGGGCCGCCACGGCGCCAAGGCTGTACCGCCATTCGAATCGGACCAGGATGTACAGGAAGATCACCAGGAGGGCCCCCAGCACCGCCTGGACTGCGCCCCGTTTTAGGTCTTCTGCGAAGCTCGGTCCTACGATGTTGGTCCGCTCCATGCGAATATTGCGGTCCGGAAACTGCTTCCGGAGGGTCTTCAGAATTCGATTCTCTACGGTACTAATCTCTGCGGACGAGGCGAGGTCAATCTGGTGTCCGGTATCTCCAAACCGCTTCACCACAGGCTCACTTTCGAGGGTTTCGGTAAGTGAGGACCGGATTTTGGCGGTCTCCAGCCCCGACGTGTTTCCCACGACGAAGCGCATGCCACCGCGGAAATCGATGCCGAGTGCAAGTCCCCTGGTGAGCAAGGAGATAATGCTTATGGCAAGGAGGGTCCCCGAGATGAAGTAGCCAATCCGCCGGTTGTAGATCAGGTTGTAATTAGCGTTCTCAAAGAGGCGCATAGCGGATCCGTGTCGGGTTGAAGTCGCTTCGCGGAAAGAAATCTTTCGGAGAGCCTCAGAGGATGGGGCCTATCCGTAGCTCACGCGCATCTGTCGTTCCTCGACCATGTAGTCGAAGATAATACGCGTCACGATGATCGCCGTGAAGAGGGACGCGAGGATGCCGGCCATCAGGGTCACGGCAAACCCTCTGATGGGACCAACCCCGAAGGAGTAGAGGATGACCCCTACGAAGAAGGTCGTGATGTTGGCGTCGAGAATTGCGCTCAACGACTCCTCGTAGCCCGCGTTGATGGCTGCCTTGAGGGTCTTACCGGTAGCCTGTTCTTCTCGCACGCGGTCGTAAATCAGGACGTTGGCATCCACGGCCATCCCGATCGTGAGCACAATGCCGGCAATGCCTGGCAGGGTGAGCGTCGCACCGAATCCAGCAAGGATTCCGAGAATCAAGATCAGGTTCAGGAGCAGGGCGATATCGGCGACGACTCCGGCCGTGCGGTAGTACATGATCATGAAGAGCACGACGAGGAGAAACCCGGACACAACGGAGATCAAGCCAGCCCGGGTGGACTCCTCCCCGAGGCTCGGCCCAACCGTGCGCTCCTCAACGATTTTGAGCTCCGTAGGGAGTGACCCTGATTGGAGAACGGTGACGATGTCTGAGGCTTCCTGGCGGGACTCCAGCCCTTCGATTTGGGTGCGTCCGCCGGGAATTCGCTCCTGTATGTTTGGATACGAGTAAACGAGCTCGTCGAGGACAATGGCAACCCGTTCGCCGACGTTCGCGGCGGTGAGTCGTGACCACTGGCGCGTTCCCTGAGAGTTCATCGACATCGATACCATCGGCTGGTTCGACGCCCGGCTGAACGTCACCGACGCCTCCGTGATCACCTCTCCGAGGAGTTCCGGCTCGCTCTGAACACCAAGCAGCGCAAAGGTGTTGTTGCTCTGGCCGACAGGGTTGGCTGACCACCAGAAGCTCACCCCCGCGGGAATCATCTCCTGCACCTTCGGGTCGGAGATCAACTCGTTCACGCGGGCCGTGTCCTGCTTCGATACGTACCCTACGATGGGGGCTTCCTGACGCGGCAGAGGTTGCATGACGGCAAGGAGGGGATTCTGCGGACCACTCTCTTCACTGCCCGGCTGGGTAATGGAGGTCCCCTCTTGGTCGGATGCCTGCTGCTCGCCCCCGGCGAGCCGTGTTCCCTCCTCCACGGCGGAGGTGTCTGTGGTGTCGGCACGCGCCTGCACGGTGTCGGCCGCCGGAGCGTCGGCGAGCCGAGCCGTATCCTGCGCAGTCGGTTCGTAGTATTCAATGATGCGCTGCACCGACGCCTTAAGCTCCTGGGGGTCGGCCATGAGGTGAAACGTGAGCTGGGAGGCGCTCTCCAGCAAACTCCGGATCCGCTGCCGCTCCTCTACACCAGGAAGTTGCACAACGATCCGGCGTTCGCCCTGCTTCTGGATGGTCGGCTCCGTGACGCCATAACGGTTCACGCGGTTACGAACCACCTCCATGGCCTGCTGGACGGCATCGTCGGCCTTGTTGCTCAGGTATTCCTGCACCTTCTCGTTCGAGGATCGACGGGTGATGTTCGAGGCGTCGTCGCGGTAGTAGCGCGAGAGGCGGCCGTTCGGATTGCGCGACTGAAATTCTTGGACGAACGCGTCCACGACCGAAATGTCCTCCTTCTTGGCTCGCTTGCGGGCCGCCTCAAGGGCGCGACGGAAGGCCTTGTCCTTATTCGTTGCCAACTGTTTGAGAAGGTTGTCGGTCTGGACCTCCAGTGCCGCGTGCATGCCTCCCTGGAGGTCGAGGCCCAGGTTTAGGGAATTCCGGTCGAGCTGTTCGATCCACTGGCGGTGCTCTTCCTTATACTCCTTCCGCTCGGCCTCCTTCATGTCATTCATCTTGGAGTTCACATAAAGGTACTGGACCGAGGGGTAAAGATAGTATCCGCACAGGCCGACGAAAAAGACCGTAAGTAAGAGTTTAAAACCGTTCCCCTGCATAGGACGTACGCGCTCAATTCAAGAATCAGAACAACACGGCGGACGAGGCCCACGGGCGGTTCATCGGGAGGGCCGTCGGATCCTAATGGATCCATTCGGGAGGTCGTGGGTGCCCGCAATCCCCCCAGTGCACTGCGGCGGTGGACTGGGGCACGGCTACGGCCCTAGCGGTCGTGAGGCGACAAGCACACGAGCGCGCCATCGCGCTCGGAGGGGGGAAAGACGCACGGCCTCCCCTGGTGGGTCCTCTAATACTCGAGACTGCGGACGGAGCGCCTGCCACTGCGGTCTACAGGTGCCCCGAGCCTGACGCGCCGTCGATAGAATCCGTCGCGCCAGTGCACAGAGGAGGGAGAACACCTCCTTCATCGGCGCAGCGACCAGCGCCTTGCAGGACCGGATTAGAGAGACGGTGCTCATGTGGCAGAAGAAGCGTCCACGCCGATAGAAGCAGAACAGTGGGACTGACGATCAACAGGAATAACGAATTTGGGAAAATTGTTTCTCCCGACCGCCGGAAATCGAAGGGGCTCCGGCGTCATCCCCTCGATTTCACAGCTCCTGGACGACCCGCTGCCCCTACGCGTCGACGCCTGAGGTCGAACAACCCTCAGCGCGTCTGTATTTTAGGGATCGAACGTGCTTTTTCTCTCGCCCTCCGATCGATGTCCCCTCCGGCACCGCCCTCTACAGGTCGAGGTTCATTCGTTACGCACGACGGCCTCACGCTCTTTACCCGGCGCTGGCTCCCGGACGAGGAGCCGCAGGCCACAGTCCTGCTGGTCCACGGCTACGCCGAGCATAGCGGCCGCTACGACCACGTGGCCGCGACGTTCGTCGAGCAGGGTGCGGCCGTGTACGCCTACGACCAGCGGGGCCACGGCCGCTCCGGAGGGCGGCGCGCCTACGTGGATCGGTTCGGGCAGTACCTGAAGGACCTCGATCGCTTTCGACAACACGTCCAGTCGCAGACCCCAGACGTGCCGGTCTTTCTGTTCGGCCACAGCATGGGCGGGCTAGCGTCGCTGCTATACGTGCTGAATCACGCCCCCGATCTCCGCGGGCTGATATTAAGCGCCCCAGCGATCGAGGTCAACCCCGACCTCGCCCCGGTCCTCCGACACGTCGCTCAGTGGGTGGGGCGCCTCTTCCCCACCCTGCCCACCGTGCGCTCGCCGCAGGGCTCGATCTCGCGCGACCCGGCGGTCGTCGAAGAGGCCGAGAACGATCCGCTCAACTACACGGGTCGAACCCTCGCCCGCACCGGCGCCGAGCTTTTGCGGGCAGGTTCGGAGGCGCGATCCCGGTTGGGGGAGCTCGACCATCCTTTTCTGGTGATCCACGGCACGGCCGACCCCCTTGCCACACCCGCATGGAGCAGGCGGCTGTACGATCGTGCGGCCGCCGACGACAAGACGCTCAAGCTCTACGACGGGCTCTACCACGAGACCTTCAACGAGCCAGAGCAGGACACGGTACTCCGCGACCTGGGCACTTGGCTCGCCGAGCGGATGCCTACTGACTCTGGTCCGCAGCGAGGTTGAATACCACCTGGACCTGGGCCGACACTTCAATCTCGCCGGCAGCGTACGCTTCGGGGTCCGCCTGCGCGCCACTGGTGGCCTTGGCCATCCCCGCGCGGGCCGTCTTCACCTGCGGCCGGACAAAGTCGAAGCTCTGCTCGTTGATAGCGTGTACGGGCCCGAGCTCTGCGTCGAGCGTTTCGGCCAGGAGTCGTGCCTTGTTGCGGGCGGCTCGGGCAGCCTTTCGTAGCGCCTCGTTGCGAAATTGGGTCCGGTCGCTTAGCTGATAACTGATGTTGCTGAGCCGATTGGCCCCGCTCTCCACCACGTCGGCCACGAGCTGGGGCAGGACCTCTAGGCGACCGAGCTCGACCACCACCTGACGGGTGGCTTCGTAGCCCACGAGCGTGCGCTCATCCTCGTCGTCGTACTCGTACCGCGGCTGGAGGCGGAGGCTCTCCATGCGCATCTTCTCCTCGGGGACATCGAGGGCACGCACGGCATTCATCGCCTTCTTGGCCGCGGTGGCGTTCTGGGTCCGGGCCTTCTCAGCGGCCTGGGCCTGCGTGACCACCCCGAACCGGACCACGGCCTGGTCGGGCTGGGCAGTGGCGGTGCCCTCTCCGCTCACGGTGACGGTGGAGCGGTCGTCATCCTGCGCGGCGGCGGGCACGACGGCCAGGACCGCAAGGAGCAGCGAGAGGACGGCGAGGGGAAGGAATCGGAGGACACGGGACATGGTTCACTGAGCAGGAGTTGCTGAGAGATGTTCGGCTAGATACGTCGCCCAATGAACGGACGCCCCGCAGCGATTCGTATCCTCGGATGTCGCGTTCCACCGTAGACTACGGATGCAGGCGGGCAATCGTCCGCGGGAAGGGAATGGTCTCCCGGACGTGATCGCGTCCACAGATCCAGGAGACGGTTCGTTCGAGGCCCAGTCCGAATCCACTGTGGGGCACAGATCCGAATTTCCGGAGGTCAAGGTACCAGTCGAAGACCTCCTCCGGGAGGCCGTGGGCCTCGATCTGCTCTTTCAGGAAGTCGAGATCGGTGGCCCGCTCCCCCCCGCCGACAATTTCGCCATAGCCCTCCGGCGCAAGCACGTCGATGCCCATGGCGAGGCGCTCGTCCTCCGGGTCGCGTTTCATGTAAAACGCCTTGATCTCGGCCGGGAACCGGTGCACGATGACGGGGCGGTCGAAGTGCCAGGTGAGCACCGTCTCATCGTTGCCGCCGAAGTCGGAGCCCCACTCGAACGTCTGGGCCGACGCCTTCCAGTCCGGCAGGTTGCGGAGGGACTCCTCGATCTCGTCGACCCGCTTATTGATCTCGATCTCGCGGGTGTCGATCTTGCGCTTCACGTGCTTCTTCGCCTGCCCGCGGCGCTTCTGGTTCTCTTCCTTTTCCTCCAACAGCTCCGCCTTCTCCTCCTTCAGCCCCGCAATCCGCTCGTCGATCATCGCGGCCGTCTCATCGCTTCGCAAGAGCTCTACGGCCTCATCGTAGCTGATGCGGGGGAACGGCGTTTCGACCTGTTCGAGGACTGTGGTGTCGCGATCCAGGGCCTCAAGCTCTTCCTCACAGTGCTCGAGCACGTTCTGCACGATGTGGCTCACGAAGTCCTCCGCCAGCTGCGCGTTCATCTCCAGGTCGTAGAACGCCATCTCCGGCTCGATCATCCAAAACTCCGTGAGGTGGCGCCGCGTGGCCGACTTCTCGGCCCGAAACGTGGGGCCGAACGTGTAAACCTTGCCGTAGGCCATGGCCATCGCTTCCCCGTGCAGCTGCCCGCTCTGGGTGAGGTAGGCGCTCTCGTCGTCGAAATAGTCGAGCTCAAAGAGCGTGGAGGTTCCCTCCACCGCGTTTCCTGTCAGGATGGGCGCGTCCGTCTGCAAAAATCCGCGGTCCTGAAAAAACTCGTGGATCGACGTGACGATGCGGTTGCGAATCCGCATCACGGCCCACTGGCTCTCGCTGCGGAGCCACAGATGGCGGTGGTTCATCAGAAAGTCAATGCCATGCTCTTTCGGCGTGACGGGGTAGTCGCCCGACTCGCCGATGCGCTCGATGGCATCGACCTGGAGCTCGTAGCCCCCCGGCGCCCGGTCGTCGGCACTCACGGTGCCAGTGATCTCGAGGGCGGCCTCCTGCCGCACGTCGTCGGCCACGGCCCAGCTGTCCGCGTCGACCGCGTCCTGCGGCACGACACACTGGACGAAGCCCGAGCCATCACGCAGGATGAGAAACTTGATGCCGCCCGAGCCGCGCTTGTTGTGGAGCCATCCCTTCAGGGTGACCGTCTCATCGACATGATCGGCGAGGGCCTCAATGCGAGTGAAGTCTTCGATGGTGCCTCCCTCCCGTTCGGGACTGAGCGTCGGGGCAGTCGTGTCGGTGTCGGACATGCGGTTGGGACAGGACTGGTGGACAAATACAGAGGAAAACGCGAGCGACTGGGCGGTCCGTGGCGCCGCACCGTCAACGTGATACACCGGCGCAGACTGAGGTTCCCCCTTGGGCTGGGCTTCGTCAGACGATCATCCAGGCCACGAGCGCTGTGGTGAGGGGCCATCCTACGACGAGGTCGGCGAGCAGAGCGGTGCGCGGCCGAGTGGGATTCAGCCCCCACACCACACCCATCATGAGGAGCAGTCCGAGGGCGTCAATGCCGACCAGCACCGGCTGGGAGGCGACGACGACCCATCCCGCTGCGCCCAGCGCTGCCCCAAGCAGCGGGGCCGTGGCGAGCCAGCGCACCTGTCGCCCGGCCCACCCTGAGGCCCAAGGATTGAGGCCCACCGCTGCGTCCCCGGCCCGATCGGCCCAGTCCGCGAGCAGGAGGTTGGGCAGGATGAAGAGGCCCCGGTACCCGAAAAACCACAGGGCCTCCCCTCCAATCGGGCGGCCGGCTTCGACCAGGGGAAGCAGGGCCCCACCGGCGGCCCACGCTCCGGCAACAGCGATGGGCTTCGGGATTCCCAACAGGGACGCTCCCTCCTGGCTTCGGTACAGGACATAGACGCCCGCAATGCCGCCCAGGACCCCCGTCCACGCGAGCGTCGCCCAGCGGAGATACGGCACCATGGCCCCACCCAGGGCAGCGAGCACGACCGTCTCGGCGGCCAGCCACTCGGCGTGCGACTGCACCCAGGCCACCCGTTCGGGCCGATTGATCCGATCCTCGGGCGCGGGCATCCACACCCGATCGACCAAATACGCGAGCGTGGTGCCGCAGAACCCGGCGACCAGGAGCGGAAGATCCACGGCGAGGCCAAAGAGTCCGTAGGTGCCCAGGAGCAAAGCCACGGCCACGCCTCCTACGGGCAGTGGATCGTGACAGAGAGCCGCAAGGATCGCGGTGCGGGAGGTGTCGGGGGAGGACGATGGACCCATAGATCAGAGGTTGGGGGAAACACCCCGTTCGTCCCAGGGTGGCTTTTCAACGAGCGAGTGAAATATACGCTACAACCTTGGAGTTCCCTTCTAAACAGAGCCGCGACCACGGAATGTTTGTGGCATTTTCGGGGTCGCTCATTTAGTATAATGCCTCCTACAAGCTGAACCGGCGCTCCAAAGTTCACAGCTAGCACAAACAGAAGAACCTTAACCCCGGCTCCTTCGGCGGTGACTGCAGAGATTGGGGTTGACGGCTGCCGTTCGAGCTCAGACCCGGTCGCCTCGATCTGATTTCGGCAGGTGTGCTGGACGTATTCGACAGGGGCCAATTCCTTCCGCGTTGAGTTTTCGCGTCGGAGCGGGCGAAGATCGATGCCAGGGGCATCGTAGAGCAGGTCTTCAAACTCGTGGTACGCTTTGTCGTCGATTACGACTGATCCGCTCGGCACGCTGAACCGAGATTGCTTCCTCGCGCGAGTGCCGTTCCGTTCTCTGGGTGTGGAAACGGCTTCTGCCGAACCACCCTCAGCAGTGACCAAAAGATGCGTCTTACCTCCGAAGAAGCACTCGCCTTTGCTGACGATACGGCCGCGGAATTCCTCCATCGGCTCCTCTTCAGCGCCGTAGATCCGGGCCTGAGGGGTACGAATGTTCTCACAGACCGAAGCCAAAGAACTATCGACTAGGTAGACGGGAAACCATCGATCAGGCAGGTGTCCTCCTCAGCCGTCTGCTCGTGAATCTGGGCCATTTGCCGAGAGAGCCGGCGCACAGGCGGAGTTGCTCGATGGAGGCGCCGGTTATACTGACTTCTGGGGAGGGGGATGCAGCTCTCCGTTTGGACATAGGCACGGGCCGTCGCGAAGTTGTCTCCGAAAAGCCGGGTGGCCTGAGCGTGGTCGTGATCGCCTCCGAATCGGTCATCGACCGCTGAGGCGGCTCGCTGTGCCCCTCGGCCCGAGGCAAATCGTCAGTGAGACAGTTCCGCAAGGCACAACTTGAATCGTTACAGCTTAAAACTTTTCGGAAGCGCTTCCACACTCGGTGTCTTCCATCCTTGAGGGTAGAATCGATCCCGTAGGGTCTTCTCTCGTTGCTCTCCATGAATCAATTTTCCGACCCCATGCAGGTCCCCGAACGTGTCACCGCGCACCTCCACGACCTTCAACTGCGTCCCGAGACGGTCCACTATAACCTGAAGCGGCCCCGTCTTTACGAGGAGGCACTCGACCGGGACGAAGGGATCCTCGCGGCGGGCGGGCCGCTCGTGACCCGCACGGCCCCGCACACGGGCCGGAGCCCGAAGGACCGCTTCATCGTGCGCGACGCGGCGGTCGCGGACACTATCAACTGGGGTGACGCCAACCAGCCCACAGACCGGGAGACGTTCAACCACCTCCACGACCGCATGGCCGACCACGCCAGAGGCCGGACGCTTTTCGTGCAGGATCTGTACGCCGGATGGGACGCGGACTACCGCCTCCCGGTCCGCATCATCACCGAAAAGGCGTGGCACAGCCTGTTCGCCCGCAACATGTTCGTGCGGCCCGACGGACCGGTACCCGACACGTACGACCCTGGCTTCACGGTGGTGGACCTCTGCGAGTTTGAGGCCGATGCAGAGCGGGACGGGACCCATTCCGAGGCCGCGATTTTTGTCGACCTCGGGCAGAATCTGATTCTGATCGGTGGCACGCACTACGGCGGGGAGATCAAAAAGTCGATTTTTTCGGTGCTCAACTACCTGCTGCCGGAGCACGACGTGCTGCCCATGCACTGCTCGGCCAACGAAGGGGACGACGGGAGCACCGCCGTATTCTTCGGCCTCAGCGGGACCGGAAAGACCACCCTCTCGGCCGACGCCAGTCGCACGCTCATTGGGGACGATGAGCACGGCTGGAGCGACCACGGGGTTTACAATTTCGAGGGCGGATGCTACGCAAAGATGATCGACATCACACCCGAGAGCGAGCCCGAGATTCACGGCACGACGGAACAGTTCGGGACCATTCTGGAGAACGTCCTCGTCGACCCCGAGACCCGTGAACCAGACTTTTCGGACGACTCGATCACTCAGAACACGCGTGGTTCCTATCCGCTCCACTACATCCCAAACGCCGCCGCAGACGGTCAGGGCGGCCACCCGGACCACGTTCTCTTTCTGACCTACGATGCATTCGGGGTTTTACCGCCGGTGTCCGAGCTCTCTCCCCCCCAGGCCATGTATCACTTCCTCAGCGGCTACACGGCGAAGGTGGCCGGCACGGAGGCGGGCGTGAGCAAGCCGAAAGCTACGTTCAGCACCTGCTTCGGGGAGCCGTTTATGGTTCGCGCCCCCTCGGTGTACGCCGACCTGCTGGGTCAGAAAATCCGCGCGCACGATACGGACTGCTGGCTCGTGAATACAGGCATGACGGGCGGCCCCTACGGCGAGGGCCATCGGATCGACCTCGACCACACCCGAGCTATGGTCGACGCAATCCTGGACGGCACCCTGAGTGACACTCCCCGCACCGAGGACCCAGTGTTTGGGCTCTCCGTTCCCAATGCCGTTCCAGGGGTTCCTCCCTCCCTCCTAATGCCGCGACGAACCTGGGAGGACCCGAAGGCCTTCGACCGTCACGCCCGGAAGTTGACCGATGCCTTCGCCGAAAACTTTGAGACGTACGCGGCGCAGGTGAGCGAGGCGGTGCGGGCCGCCGGTCCGTCGCTAGAAACCGTTCGCGGGTGACGGAAAACGCGGCGGGAGCTTTTGCCACAGACGGAAGTATGTAGATCACCCCTCGACGGGAAACGGCCAATCCGGACGGCTCCGTCCCAAGCAGTAGCGCGTACCTCCTGACGATCCCGAGCTATCTCGTGAGTGGATGCCCTGTTCATTCCAGCGACGACGCCGCATCGGATCAGCCTGGCGGTGCTTCAACCGGCGTCCGATGGGACTTCATCTTCTTGGCGCTGGCGGTGGGGATGCTGGCGCTCGTTCTTGTAGTGGCCTCGCAGCTTCCATGATGTAGAGTCGGGCGTTCCTCGAGAAGTTCTTCGGACTCCTGGTAGGCGAGGCATCTCGGCCACGACCTGGCTCGCGTCCACGCGAGAGCGGTCCAGACTTCCTCCTGATCTGCACCGTGATCCCGGAGACCCGTCTCGAATCCCTACCGGCCTTTGGACGTCTCGCAGGGACGATGTTCTCGGATCGCCAAAAACATGCCCTGGCCCAACTGCTTCCTCGACTCGGTGCACTGGCACTCGGACGAGTCGGAGCACGTTCGTGGTCGGGCCACAGGCCACCAGGAGCCCGGCGAGTGCACGACCGAGGACTCGACGCACCTCGTGCATGGCTGCGCTTTCGGTCTATTGGGACGAACGCCCCCCGACGGAGCGCTGTCTGCATCCACGAGGCATGGTCTTCGGTATGGACCCCCTCTCCACGGCAGATGGGGATCGAGACTCCGGGATGTGCAGAGCATTCTGCCCCGTCGGCCTTTCTCGCACGAGCGTTAACTGGAGACGATCCGCCGACGGTCCACGCCGTTGGGTCCGCCGCGGCCGCCAGCTGCCTGCCTGGCAGCCCTCCCCTCGCGTTCTCCTGAGGATCGCTTGGAGGACCCGGCTGGTAGGAGCGCGGTGATCGAGAGGCTCAGGCATCACGCGGAAACAGGCCGGACAGACGACAGGGGGATCAGAACTCAGGCCCACGCCAAACGAAAATCCCGCCTTCTTTTCGAAAGCGGGACCGCATAGCGTCCAGAACGTGGGTGGAGCGGGTGATGGGATTCGAACCCACGACCTTCTGCATGGCAAGCAGATGCTCTAGCCCCTGAGCTACACCCGCATTGGAATGTCACTTTTTGCGACGGAGGTGCTGGGCGCGCGTTCCGTCAAAAGCCGATCTTTTTGGATCCTTCCTTCGATTCTTCATCCTCCTCGTCCCCGCCGAAGCCCTCTCGCTCAAGGGTGTACGTCATCGTGAGGGGCCGGGCGTCCTGGCTCGTCCAGAAGGCCCGGGCGGCCTCGTTGGCGAACAGCACACTGAGCCGGAGGCGACGGGCTCCAAGCCGGTCGGTCCACGTTCGTAGTGCGTTGAGCAGCTGAGTGCCCAGTCCCTGGCGCCGGTGCGACGGCTGAACGTACAGTTCGTCCAGGTACACCTCCGAGCTCTCCTCGTAGATCGGGGGTGGGCCCCACCGGCGAGCCGAGATGAAGCCGACGATCTCGCCGCCGACCTCCGCCACGTACATCCGACGGGTTTCGTCGTCGAGCCACAGCGGAAAGTCGTTTTCCCACCGCTCGCGGGCGTTCTCGGCCATCGCAAAGCGATCGTCCAGCGTCCCCTGCTCCTCCAGGAGCCGGGTCCACAGGTCCCCTACCGCCTCTTGGTCAGCCATCTGAGCGCGTCGTACGTCGGGGTGGTCCATGAGCGGATGTATGAAAGACGATTGCGTGTTCGAAGGAAGATGGAACTACGGCTGGCTCACTGCTTCGCTCTTCCGCTCCGGCCGGAAGTAGCCCTCGGTAGCCAGAAGCTCAGCGTTCAGCACAGCCCCACCGGCAGCTCCCCGCACAGTATTGTGGGAGAGGAGGACAAACTTCACGTCGTTTACGGGGCAGTCCTGAACACGGCCGACGGAGACGGTCATGCCGTCCCCGGCATCGACGTGGCGCCGCGGCTGGGGAGCATCGGGCGCGTCGAGAACCTGGACGAACGTGTCGGGCCGACTCGGGAGAGCCTCGGTGGACGCAGGCGCCTCGAAGCGCTGCAGCGCGCGCTCCACGGCCGGGGCGCCGACCTCCTCGCGAAACCGAACCGACACGCAGGCCAAGTGCCCCGTCCGAACGGGCACTCGCGTGCACTGCGCACTGAGGGTGAGATCCGCAGGCTCGACGCGGCGCCCCTCCAGGGAACCGAGAATCTTGCGCGGCTCCGTGGCCAGCTTGTCCTCCTCCCCGCCGATGTGCGGGATGACGTTCCCGACCGCGTCGAGAGACGGGACCCCCGGATATCCGGCCCCAGAGAGGGCCTGCAGCATCGTGACCTGCACTGCTTCCACGTCGTACGTCTCCATGAGCGGATGGAGCCCGCAGATGAGCCCGGTGGTCGAGCAGTTGGGATTGGTAACAATGAAGCCTCCCCCGCCCCATTCCTGCGTCTCGATGAGGGCCGCGTGTTCGGGGTTGACCTCCGGAATGAGGAGCGGCACGCGGTCGTGCAGTCGGTAGTTCTTGGCGTTCGACACGACCGGCACGCCCGCGTCCGCGAAGGACCGCTCGATGTCGCCCGCGACCGACGAGCTGAGGGCCGAAAAGACGAAGTCGCAGTCCATTACAGCCGGGTCGGTCCGCTGGACCTCCAGGGTCGCGACGTCCGACGGGATAGGGGCCCCACTCAACCAATTCACTGCCTCTCGGTAGGGGCGTCCGGCCGACTGTTCGGACGCGGCCACGGCAGTCACCGTGAACCAGGGATGCTCTTCGAGCAGCCGGACAAAGGTCTGGCCAACAGCCCCCGTAGCTCCGAGGATGCCGACCCGGCAGTCTCGTGGATCCATGGCCTCATCGTCTGTCTTGTTCAGGGAGTGCACGGCCACTCGCGGCCCTGCTTGACGTAGCCCCCTCAACAGGGGGGTTGCGCCGGCGTCGTTTCAGTGGAGCAACGAGCAGCAAACTACGACGAGCGAACGCGCTGTTTTCCGGTGCGTTTCGGGGGCTAGATGCTTTGCTCCCATTCGTACCGAACTTTTCTCTGCAGGCCTTTGTGTCTCTTCCACCGTTTTGTAGCTTGTAGATCCGGGCAGTCCGGGGTCGCCCGACTCGTTTCTGTTCCCCCAGCCGCAACAGCCTATGCCTGATTCTTCCGACGCCGACCTGATTGACGGTCGTGTGCTTGCCCAGGCGGTTCGCGACGAGGTTCAGTCCGCGATTGAGGAATGGACCCAATCGGGCCGCCGTGCGCCGTTTCTCTCAGCCGTTCTGGTGGGCGACAATCCCGCCTCGGAGGCGTACGTGCGGGGCAAAGAGAAGGACGCCGCGGAGGTGGGCATCGAAACCGAGACGCATCACCTCGACGCTGCCACCTTGCAGGGCGACCTCCTGGATCTCGTGAACGAACTCAACGCCGATCCGTCCGTGGACGGCATTCTCGTGCAGCTCCCCCTCCCCGACCACATCGATGAGCAGACGATCATTGACGCCGTCGATCCGTCGAAAGACGTGGACGGCTTCCACCCTGAGAACCTGGGCCGTCTGATGCGGGGCAGTCCCCGATACATTCCCGCTACCCCCTACGGCATCATGCAGATGCTGTCCCGATGCGACATCGATCCGGAGGGGATGGACGCGGTCATCGTGGGCCGCTCCAACATCGTGGGCAAGCCCCTCGCCAACCTTCTCCTGCGCCGCACGGCCAACGCCACTGTGACCGTCTGCCACAGCCGTACCCAGGACCTGGCCGCCCACACCCGCAGGGCAGACCTTCTTGTCGCTGCCGCCGGGCAGGCTGCCTTCATCGACGGCGGGATGGTGAAGGAGGGCGCCGTCGTAATCGACGTGGGGATCAATCGGGTGGAGGACTCCTCCACCGAGCGCGGCTATCGCCTGGTCGGGGACGTCGATTTCGACGACGTTCGGCCCAGGGCCGCCCGGATCACCCCGGTGCCGGGCGGCGTCGGACTCATGACGCGGGCCATGCTTCTAAAGAACACGCTGAAAGCGGCCCAACTGCGCGCTGCACCGGAGTAGCCTTGTCCCTTCGTTCAACCTGCCTCTGCCAGCGTCATGATGCGTCCCCAATCCGCTGTGCAGCCGTTTCGCACCGCCCAGGACAGCACGGCTGCCGGGTCGAGCTCCGTTGACAATGCCGTCAACCAATTCAATAACGCCTTCAGTGAGGGCCTCCGGTTGTTCTTTGAGGGAGACTGGGACGGGCTCTATGACCACCTCGCGGACGGAGCCCTCTACCTCTTTGGCCTTTTCACAGAGCGCGGGCTGCAGGCCCTGGCCGCATTCCTGCTGCTGTACGTCATCTACCGGGTGCTCTACCTGACCCTCGAACAGGCCCTGGACCGCAGCGACAATATTGAGCCCGGCCTCCAGAGCCTGCTCCTCAAAACGTTCCGGGTGACCGCGTTCTTCTTCATCGGCACGGTCGTCCTCGAACAGTTCGGGGTGAACGTGGCGGTCCTGATCGGAGGTCTCGGCATCGCGGGAATTGTCGCCGGTTTTGCGGCGCGGGACTCCCTGGAGAACTTCATCGCGGGCGTTACGGTCCTTGTCGACAAACCCTTCCGCGTCGGCGACTACATCCAGATTGACGACCAGTACGGCCAGGTGGACGAGATCACGCTCCGCTCTACCCGCCTCCGCACGGTGCGGAACCGGATCATGGTGCTGCCCAACACGGAGATGATCACGCAGCGTGTGATGAACCACACGAAGCGGAACGTGCTGCGGATCGACATTCCGTTCGGGATTGCCTACAAGGAACGGCCGGCGGAGGCGCGGGAGGTTCTCCTTCCCATCGTCGAGGACGACGACCGGATCCTTTCGGAGCCGTCGCCGACGGCGGTTGTCACAGAGATGGACGATTCGAGCGTGAACATGTCGCTCCGGTTCTACATCCGTGACCCGAGTCAGGAGGTGCCCATACGCTGGGAATACACCGAGAAGGTACGCGAGACGCTCCGCGACGCCGACATCGAGATTCCCTTCCCCCACCGCCAACTCTTCCTTGACGGGGCCAAAGCCTTTGAGGGCACCGATCTCCTCGCTCCTACGAACGGCGACCATCCAGCAACCAATTAGTTGCGCCTCTCCGCTCTCTCGCGTCAGTCCCCTCGTACCGTCACGACGACGGTTCGCTCGCGCGGCTTCACGTCGCATTCGAGGTGGAAAATCTGCTGCCACGTGCCGAGGATGGGCTCGCCGTCGCCCACTGGCACGGTGATCGACGGACTCAGTGTGGTGGCCTGGAGGTGAGAGTGGCCGTTGCCGTCGTGCCAGCGCTGCTCGTGGGCGTACTCGCGGCCCGGCGGGAAGAGCTCATCGAAGATCTCCGGCAGGTCCTGCTGGAGCCCCGGCTCAAACTCGATGGTTCCCACCGCGCCGGTACTGCCCACGTTGTGGACGTGCACGAGGCCGGCGTCGATGTCCGACGCGCGGACAATGGCCGCGACCCCGTCGGTGAGGTTATGCATGTCCCGGTGTCCGGACGTCGAGAGCTCGATGCGGTCCTGGTGCGTCGCCATGAAAGTAGAGAGCAGTCGGGAGAATAGGGGGCAGTCGACGGCGGATTGCGGAGGAGCGATCGGCACGACCTACTCCCAGCCCGACTCGTCCTCCTCGGCGGATTCGTCCCAGTCCCAGTCCTGGAGCGAGCTGAAGGCGTCGTAGGCCGTCATGTCGTGCTGAATCGGCGTGACCGACACGTAGCCCCGGTCGATGGCCGAGAGGTCTGTCTCCTGCCCGTCGTCGAGATCCACGAAGGTGCCCGCGAGCCAGTAGTAGGGCTGGCCCGCGGGATCGGTACGCTCCTCGAAGGTTTCCTCCCAGCGGGAGCGCGCCTGTCGGGTGAGGGCGGCGCCCTCGATCTCATCGCTTGGCAGGGCCGGCACATTTACGTTCAGCAGGACCCCGCGGGGCAGGCCGCGGTCGAGCGTCCACTCCACAAGGCGGCGGGCCCAGCGCCCAGCCACCTCAAACTGAGGCTCCGACCAGTCGCAGAGTGAGATCGCGATAGAATTCAGGCCAAGGATGGAGGCCTCGGTGGCGGCGCTGACGGTGCCGGAGTACAGGACGTTCACGGCCGTATTTGGGCCCTGGTTGATGCCGCTCACCACGAGGTCGGGCGGGGCGTCGAGCAGTTCGTGACAGGCCAGCTTCACGCTGTCGGCGGGCGTGCCGGTGACGCCCCAAGCGGGAATGGGCCCCGACGGCACCTCAAATTCCTCTCTGTGGGCACGCACCGGATCCCGCACCGTGATCGCGTGCCCCACCGCGCTCTGCTCCGTCGTGGGGGCGACCACACACAACTTTCCCACACCGTCGAGGGCCGAGGCCAACGACTGAATGCCGGGCGCATGAATGCCGTCGTCATTGCACAGCAGAATGCGGGGCCGGTCGTCCGGCGAAGTTGCGCTCATGAAATCACGAGAGGGGCAATTGCGAGAGGTGCGTCAGGACCCTGCGGAACCGGTTGGGACGCCCAGCGGGAGGACAACCGTCAGTAGCTTTCCCCTTCGGAGGGAAACGATCGGCTCCGCACATCCGACACGTACTCGCCAACTGCCTCGGTGATGGTTTCTTCGAGGTGGGCGTAGCGTCGGACGAAGCGGGGATTAAAGTCGGTCGAGAGGCCAAGAGCGTCGTGGGACACGAGAACTTGGCCGTCGGTTTCGTCGCCCGCCCCAATTCCGATCGTCGGGATCGAGAGGGCCGCCGTGACCTCCCCGGCCAGTTCAGCCGGAATCTTTTCGAGCACGAGAGCAAAGCAGCCTGCCGCCTCCAGCCGCTTCGCGTCGGCCCGCAGCTGTTTGGCCTCTTCCTCATCCTGAGCCCGCACCTGATAGGTCCCAAAGTTGTAGATGCTTTGTGGGGTGAGTCCCAGGTGGCCCATCACAGGAATGCCCGCGTCCACGATCCGCTCGACGGTGTCGGCCACTTCCGTCCCGCCCTCCATTTTTACGGCGTGGGCCCGTGCCTCCTTCATCACCCGGATTGCAGACTGAAGGGCCTCCCTTGAGTCGCCCTGGTAAGACCCGAACGGAAGATCCACCACGACCAAAGACCGGTCGATGGCGCGCACTACGCATTGAGCATGATAGACCATGTGGTCGAGCGTGATGGGGAGGGTGGTCTCGTTCCCCGCCATCACGTTCGATGCCGAGTCGCCCACAAGCAGCACGTCCACGCCCGCCTGGTCGAAGAGGTACGCGGACGTGTAATCGTAGGCGGTGAGGGCGGCGATTGGAACCCCAGCCTCCTTCATCTCCTGGACGGTTTTCGTCGTCACGCGCGAGACGTCCGCGACCTCGGGAGGGGAGTGATCATTACCCATAGGCCCAGCTGACTGGGATGAGCAAGACGGTGGGGAAAGTAGGCCCGAACCGAGGCTCGATGCCGCCTCCTGCGGATTTGACGACGGAGACCGAGTGCTCGGCCCTGCGGGCGAGAGCGGGTGTTCGCCGCCCGGACCGGGTCGCTCCTCGAGAAACGAGCGATGTTTACCGTCCGCCACCGCCCCCACCGGTCGGAGAGGGGGTCGACGGATTCACGCTGGGAGACGGCGTGCCGGGATTCTGATTGAGGGTGATGCCAAGTTCGCTGGCAACATCGCTCGTGATGTTGACGACCTGGTCACTGTTTTGCTTTACGAAGAGCAGCGCCTGCGACCGGACCACCATGTCAATGTTCCTGCGGTTCGCGACCAGATTGATCGCGCTCTGCAGGTTCTTGAGCAAGGGCTGCATCAGCTTGCGCCTGCGCTGGCGGAGCCGCTGTTGGCTTTTGCGTGAGGACTGCCGCAACTCTCGCTGTCGCTGGCGGAGCTTTCGTTCCCGCTGCCTACGAGCAGTGCTATCCAATAGGGACCGCTGCTGTTGGTACTGCTTCAGCCTCTTCTGTAGCTTTTGCCGCTTTCTCCGCATTTGCCTCTGCTGCTGCTTGGCGGCTTTCTGCATCTTCTTTTGCACCTCTTTCATCTCCGGCATGTTGTTAAGGAGGGCCTGCTGGTTGGTGTACCCAATCTTCTGAGCCTGTGCCGGCGCAGTGAGGATCGCAGCAAAAAGAAGGAGAATGGGGAGAATCTTCGAGGCTCGCTGTGACATGGTTGGGAAGCTGATTTTCAAGGAAGGGAGTTCGTCTAGTGAAAGAATATCTCGCCGCCTACGGCTGACTCATAACATGCTTATCTTCGGCTGGCTTCCTTCTGCGGGTTGATTCCAAGTTCTCGGAGCACGGGATCGCTCAGGTTGTGTTCCTTCCGTGCGTACATGAATAGTACTTTCCCGCCCTTGTCGAACACATAGTCGTACCCCCTCGCTTTCGCCACCTTCCTCGTGGCCTTGAGGATGCGCTCCTGAATGGGGCGCATCAACTTTTTCTGACGCGTGTAGAGCCTCCCCTTGGGACCGAAGTATTTTTTGCGGAGTTGCTCAACTTTCTTCTGTGCTTGCTCGATCGCTGCTTTCTTCTTCTTTCGCTCTTCTTCTGTGTACAGGAGTTTCCAGGCGCTGTACTCCTCCTTCAGCTTCTGTACGTTCTGCTTTCTCTTCTGAATCTCCGCCTTCCATTGCTGTTCGAGCTTGTCCAACTTCTGCTGAACAGTAGCGTACTCGGGAAGATTTTTCAAGACATACTGGTTGTCGACGTATCCAATCTTTTGCTGGGCACGACTCTCTCCCAGCAGTCCGACGAGCCCGAGCAGGAGGAACGCCCCCAGTGCTCCGTAGAATAGCGAGGAGAATCTTAGGGGCCAGTTTGCATCGAGGAGCACAGGCATACTTGGACTCTGTGATGAATCTGCACGCAGCCAGCCCTGTCGGAAGAACGCCCCAAAACCTACCGTCCGCCTCCGCCTCCGACGCCCCGACCGAGGGAGAACTGAAACGTCCACCCTGGCTGTCCACTGCCGTCCTGGATCGGGATGTACTCGTCGAAGTTATATCCGTAGTTAAATTCGATCATCCCCACGATGGGAAGGAAGAGCTTCACGCCAATGCCTGCCGATCGATACAGGTTCGAGGGATTGTAGGCGTCCAAACCGCTCCACGCATTCGCGGCGTCGAGGAAGAGAAAGGGACGGGCCTGTAGTTGCTTGGATTCAACGGCCTTCCATCGGAATTCGGACGTGTATTTGTTCAGGACCCGCCCCCCCTGAGGCTGCAGTTCACCGCGCTCCCGGGTGAGAGGTCCGATCACTCCCCGCGGGTATCCGCGCATGTAAACCGGGTCCGTGCCGTAGTTTACACCACTGTAGTCGAATGCTGTGCCTCCAACTTCAAACTTCTCAAACTGAACGGGATCACCGGTGATCGACCCAATGTATCCAAAGTCGCTGCTAATGCCGATCGAGAAGTTCTCCCCGATCGGTACGTTCCAGCTGGCCTTGAATCGCCACTTGTGGTACTGAATGAGATTCCCGATGGGAGGCGCCAATTCGACAGAAAGCGACACTTTCGATCCGCTTCGAGGAAAGGTCGGGTTGTCGACCGAGTTCCGAGTCAAAGACTGCCGAAGAGTGACGGACTGGTTCAGGCCGTAGGGCACCCCGCCAAAGAGGCCAGCGCGCGTCCCGTCCTCTCGATTGCGGCCTCGGTTGTTGTACAGCTGGTACCCGACCCGGGTCCCCACCTGGAATTTGTCATCGGGCCAGTCGAGCCGCTGCCGGACAAAGAAGTTTGCCGACGCGTTCTGGAACTTCCCGTTCTTAAGATTTCTTGAGCCCCCGTAAATGGAGCGTGTGTACTTCGAATAGGAGATTGACCCACCAACGGGGGTGGGGGAGCCCCCAAACCAGGGCTCCGTGAAGGAAAGAGAGTAGTTCTGATAGAAGGTACCATTGGTGCGGACGTTCACGCTGAGCTTCTGCCCGTCGCCCGAGGGCACCGGGCGCCACGCACTCGGGTCGAATAGATTTTGGGCGGAGAAATTGTTGAACTGGAAACCGAGCTGGAGCACGAGACCAAATCGCCCGAAGGTTCCCGAAAGTTGAAGCTGATCGCTCCCGACCTCCTCAACACTGTACGTCAGATCTGCTTCTTTCTCCTCCCGGTCAATGGAGATGTCGGGCCCTCCGGCCAGGGATTGCTTACTGAAATAGTTGAGCTGGCTGAGTCGACGGATAGACTCCTGAACGCTTCTCCGGCTGAACCGCTTCCCAGGCACGGTGTAAAGCTCGCGGCGGATGACGTAATCCTTCGTTTTCGTGTTGCCAGTAATGTCGATGTCACCAAACGTGTAAACATCCCCCTCCCGCACGTCCATCGTGATGTCCAGTGAGTCTTCTCCAACCACCCGTATGGTCGGCTCCACGTTGGCAACCATGTAACCACGATTCTTGTAAAGGCCGAGGACTCCGCTCTTCCGCTGACTCCCACGCAGGTTCTCGTCGAGGGCTTTTCCGTTGTACACGTCCCCCTCCGACAGCCCTAGCGTCTGAGTGAGGACCTTATCCGGGTAGACCGTGTTTCCCTCCCAATCGATGTTTTTCACGTGGTAGCGCTTCCCCTCCTGAACCTGAATGTCGATCCCCATCCCCCCTTGACTCACATAGTAGGTCGAGTCTCGAACGATCTGAGCGTCGTAGTAGCCGTGCTTCCGGTAGAAATCAATGACTCGCTCAAGGTCCTTCTCGTATTTCCCCCGTTTGAACTTCTCTCCTTTCCAGAAGCGCCACCAGCGGTTTTCCTGCGTCTCTTCCATGGCTCCCCGCAGGTCGCCGTCGTCAAACTTCTCGTTCCCCAAAAATCGGATGCGCTCGACCTCAACTTTCTTCTTCCGGTCGACATCGAAGGTTAGCGAGACACGCTCCCTCTCCGATTCTGTACGCTTCACATCGACCGTCGTGCGGAGGTACCCCTCTCCCTCATAAAAATTCTTGATGATCTGTTTGGTGCGCTCCACGTCCGAGCGGCGAACAGAGCGTCCCTTCAGAAGCGGAATCTTCTTCCGCAACTTCTCTCGATCCCCATCCTTGATTCCTTCGAGCGTGTACGAAGCGAGGGAAGGTTCGGAGGTCACGTCAATGACAAGCGTGATCGAATTTCCCTGCTGCTCCTTCCGGTAAATCGCGACATTCGAGAAGAGTCGGAGGTCGTAGATGGAGCGAATGGCCTGTGCCACTGCACTTCCTCCCGGAAGGGTCACTTCCTGTCCTTCGGCAAGGCCACTTGACTGTACGACGAACTGGCGCCGTTCTTCGCTCTCCACGCCTTTCACGCGGATGTCTTCGATTACGTAGGTGCGCTGTGCGTAGGCAGATCCGCCCCTCGATTGCGTCGGTGAAGCGGGAGTCTGTGCGAGGACCATGCCCCCGCCTCCGAGAAGAAGCACAAGCAAGGAGACGTATAGCCGTAGATGCATACTACTGAGGATGTCGTTAGGACGACGTTCGCGCGTGGAGAGCCCGGACTTCGCAGCTGACCCTGTGTAACCGAACTTTATCCAGGCAGTTTCGGGGCTTTTCCTTCGTTCCTTCTCATAACGATCCTTCCGAGGGAATTATTCTGCCCGAATCATCACCCCGGTCTTTCGCTGGTTCCCGCCGGGGTCAAAGGAATGGAGCCCCTGCGTTTATGCTTTGTCGGGGGAGTCCCCAGACGTGTTACTCACACGTCCGAATCGCCGATCGCGGTCCTGGTAGCTGCGGATGGCCCCGTACAACTGCTCTCTCCGGAATTCTGGCCAGAAGTTCTCGGTGATGTACAGCTCCGTGTACGCGCTTTGCCAGAGAAGGAAGTTCGAAAGCCGGTACTCCCCCCCTGTCCGGATTAGCAGATCTGGGTCCGGCATTCCGGCGGTGTCGAGCTGCTTCTCAAAGCAGGACGCATCGATCTCGTCCGGATCCACCTCCCCTTCCGCGGCCATCCTGGCGAGTTGCCGGGCGGCCTCGAGAATCTCCCAGCGTCCGCTGTAGGAGAGCGCGAGGGTGAGGGTCATGCGGTCGTTGTTTGCCGTTTCCTCCTCCGTACGGGCCATCGTTTTCTGGCAGGAAGCGGGGAGCTGGGACACGTTCCCAATGAGGCGGAGGCGGACATCGTTCTCCAGAAGGGTCGAGCGCTCTTCCTTCACCGTTTGGACCAACAGCTCCATCAGGGCATCGATCTCGGAGTCCGGGCGTTCCCAGTTCTCGGTGCTGAAGGTGTAGAGGGTCAAGTAGTCCACCCCGAGCTCGGCGCAGGCCTCCGTGATGTCCCGCACGGACGAGACCCCTTCGTGGTGTCCGACCACACGGGACTTCCCTCGCTGCTTTGCCCACCGGCCGTTCCCGTCCATGATGCACGCGATGTGCGGGGGAAGCTCTCCCCGCTCGAGGACGGCAAGCTGACGGCGCTGATCTTCGGACTCGGGAAGTTTCACTTGAGGCGACGCGTCCGTCGTGGGAAGAACGGTATCCATGGATCTGGAGTGGCTTCAGCGAATGAGCGGCGGCGAGAAGGGAAGAGTCGCACTTCCTGATGAGGAGTCGTCAGAACCAACCTACCCGGAGAGAATCCAAGGGTCAAGGACGCCGAGCCCGCTCGGTTGCCCAGAGCCATCGCCGGCCTGCGTCGAGCGTCCGGCCCTACCGCTCACAGCCGTAGGATGTCATTGAAGATCAGGAAGGCCATGAAGCCCAGGAGGAGGATCATTCCGATCTGCTGAGCCACGAGCCGAACCCGAACAGACGGACGGCGGCGGGTTACCCCTTCGTAGAGCAAAAACAGCAGTTGGCCTCCATCTAGGGCCGGCACCGGTAGGATGTTCATGATGGCAAGCGTGACGGATAAAGCTCCGATGAGCTTCCAGTAGTCGCTCAGCCCGGCGGCGGCAGCGTTACTAGTCACCTTCGCGATCATCACCGGCCCACCCAGGCTCTTGGTGAGGCTGTCCCGCCCCGTGGCAATGCGCTTCAGGGTCACGACGATGGTTCGGGCGTACTGCCAAGTATTGGCCAATCCTGCCTTCAAGGCCTCGGCGGGCCCATATGTCTTCGTTCGAGCGCCAAATTTCTCGTAGAGAATTTGCCGAGTGGTCTCACTGGCGCCAGCGCTCTTCACGCCTAAAAGGTAGCGGTCGAGTTCCGAGTTGTATTCGGCGGCGACCTTAGCTTCGAGCACGTACCCCGCATCGGTTTTCCCAACCACAGTTGCGGGAGAAGTCCCAGCTCCCGAGGACGAAAGGGAATCGGGCCGGAACCAGCGTACCGTAACGGGCTTTCCTCCGATCTCCTGCAAGAGCGTACTCATTTCCATCCAGAAACGGACGGTATCCTGCCCAATGCTACGAACCCGATCCCCGACCTGGAGCCCAATCGAGTCGGCGGGGCTGCCTTCCTTCACCCATCCAATCAGAGGCGGTTTGAATCCGAGTCCAAACCCCCGGCCATTGTTGCTCGCCTCGCTCAGCCGGCTGATGATGTTCGACGGGCCGATCAGCGTCTTCCGCGTTCCATCGCGCATGACTGTCACGGTCAGGGTGTCGCTCGAGATTAGGGCCGAGGGCTCCATCTGATCGAAGCGCTCGAAGGACTCCCCGTTCACTGCCAGAATCTGGTCGCCAGTGCGAAGGCCCACTTGGTGGGCGACAGAGCCGTCGCGCACATACACCTGCTCGACGTTTTCGGCGGGCACGTACGTTTCCGTCTCCGCCCAGCGGACTCCCCCGAAGATAATGACCGCGAGGATCACGTTGAACACGACCCCGGCACTGATTACGATGATGCGCTGCCACACAGGCTTCGCCCGAAATTCCCAGGGCTCGGGCTCATCGTCAACGTGCTCGGTGTCAAGGCTTTCGTCGATCATGCCGCTGATCTTCACGTACCCGCCCAGCGGAAGGGCGCCGAGCGCATACTCCGTTCGTCCGTAGTTACGTCCCAGAATCGTGGGGGGAAAGCCAATGGAGAAGCGCTCCACCCGCATCCCGAAGTATTTGGCCGTCAGGAAGTGTCCCAACTCGTGGACCAACACCAGGATGGTGAACGCCAGCAAGACCCAGAGGGTCGACGTCAAAATGCTAGCCAAAAGCTCCATACTCGGAAAACGGTGAGCAGAAGTCGCGGAGGTGCCCCGAGATCCAAACTCCTAGAGGCAAGACACATCTTCGTTCAATTTGATGCCGGCAAGGCGAGTTCCTCGACGTACCGCCGTGCCTTCTCATCTGCCGCGTACAATTCTTCGAGCGAGGGGGCGGGGGTTGGGGAAAGAGCCCCCAGCGCGTGCTCAATGGCCCGTGGAATGTCTGTGAATCCGATCCGCTCGTCAAGAAAAAGGTCGACAGCCGCTTCGTTCGCTGCGTTCAGGATCGCCGGCGCCGTGCCCCCCTTCTCGATGGCGTCGTACGCCAGGCGTAGGCAGGGAAACTTGTCGGGGTCTGGCTGCTCAAAGTCGAGGCGGGACACCTCGCTCCAGTCGAGCCGCTCGTGGGGCGCCTCCCACCGCGCCGGGAAGCTCAAGGCATACTGGATCGGCACCTTCATATCGGGCACTCCGAGCTGGGCCTTGACCGCACCGTCGGAGAATGAAACCATCGAGTGAACGATCGACTGGGGGTGAACCAGCACCTGAACCTGATCGAGGGAAACGTCGAAAAGTCGCTTGGCCTCGATCACCTCCAGGCCTTTGTTCATCATGGTGGCCGAGTCGACCGTGATTTTAGCGCCCATCGACCAGTTTGGATGATCGAGCGCTTCCGACACCGTAATCTCGTCGAAGGTCTCGGCCGCCCGTTCCCGGAACGGGCCCCCGGAGGCGGTGAGCACGATGTTCTCCACGGTGCGCTCCGCCTCTCCCACTAGGCACTGAAAAATGGCCGAGTGCTCGCTGTCGACCGGCAACAGTCGTCCTGCCCCCTGCTCTAGGGCCTCCTGCACAAGCGTTCCCCCCACGACCAGCGTTTCTTTGTTGGCCAGCGCTACCTGCTTTCCGGCCTCCAAGGCTTCGAGGACCGGCCGGAGCCCCGCAAAGCCGACCACTGCTCCTACCACTACATCGACGTCGGGTCGAGTCGCCGACTCGCAGAGCCCTTCCTCCCCTACGACGATTTTCGCGGACGCCCCGGTGTCCGTGAGGGCATTCTTAAGTGTTGCTGCGTGCTCGGGAGCGCCCACGGCAACACACTCGGGCCGAAACTCCTTCACTTGTCGGGCAAGCAGTTCGACGTTGCTTCCACACGTGAGTGCCTTCACGTCGAACTGATCCGGAAACAACCGAATAATCTCCAGTGTCTGGGTTCCGATGGAGCCTGTCGATCCTAGAATGGCAAGATCTCGGGGGGGCGTGCCCGACTCCCCGTTGCGCGAATGTCGATCCATGGTTTGAACTGTTGCAGAACAAATCTTGAATACCGCCGCTTCCCCCGGATGGGCCGCCATGGCACCGCGGACGCTGTGTGACAACGGGGCAGCATAGGCACGAGAATGACCCCCATCGTTGCTCTGAGCTCAACTCAGGACCCATCTGACGACCGCGAGGAGCCTCGTCGAACGGCCGGATGGACCCCGAAGCACGTCTGGGGCGACGGAAGGAACTGTTCCCGTGGCCTGTGATCGAGGAAGGATGATGTCAAGTGCCGCCGATCATTGACGGGAGTGCCTTGCGGGGGCGCGGAAACGTCCGTCTCAGACGCGACGTAGGACGTTAACCGTCTACCGACGACATTGCTTCGCACTCGTTGCTGGCGGCAACAGCCTGTGTTTTCTCCCTCACGCATTTCCGTAGCGACCCCGTGACGAACTCTTTTTTGAGCCCGAACATCTCTCCGTACGTTCAGGGGGGCCGAGGGGGACTCGTTCTGTTCCTCCTTCTCTTCTCGATGGTTGGGACCGCCCACACCCATGCCCAATCCGACGGTACGCAGCTTGAGCGCTTCCGGAAGGCGGACTCGTACGTCCGAGCTGGAAAGTTCAAGAAGGCGATCCAGCTGCTCGAGAAGCTACACGCCGAGTCTCCTAACAATACAACGTTCTACCGGAAACTCAAGGAGGCGTACGAAAGCGTCAAGCGCTACGACGACGCCATCCAGCTGGTCGAGGACAGAATCGGATCGTCCCCCACGCCCGCTCTTCTCTCAGAGAAGGCCCGTCTACTGCACCAGAAGGGAGACACGACCGCCGCCGACCAGGCGTGGGACCGAGCGCTCGCACTCGCGCCGGGCCGAGCCCAGACGTACCGGACGGTCTATCAGACCCTGGTAGACATCCGCCGCTTCAAGAAGGCCATCGAGGTTCTGCGGCGAGGCCGGGAAGCCCTTGGTCAACCCGCCGCGTTTCGAACCGAACTGGCTTCTCTCTACGGCCTGAACGGCCAGCACGAGAAGGCCATGCAGGAGTACGTCGCGCTCCTCAGTGACTCTCCACAGCGGGTATCGTTCGTCCGGAATAAACTTCAGACGTTCGTCGAGCAAGGGAAGGGCATTGAAGCAAGCATCAAGGTCCTCAAAAAGGAAGTCCGGGAGTCCCCGCTGAACGGGGCCTACCGCAGGCTTCTGGCGTGGCTCTACATGGAGCAACGCAATTACGCCGCCGCTTTCACGGTGTACCGGGCCATCGATCGCCTCGCGGAAAAACAGGGCCGGGTGCTCCTGCGGTTCGCCCAGAAGGCCGTAGACGCCCGCGAGTACAAGGTGGCCACCGAGGCCCTCCAAGCCATACTGGACCGCTATCCAGAGTCTAAGGTCGCCCCGAAGGCGCAGCGCGTTCTCGGAAGGGCCTACCAGCAATGGGCACGCAGTGCAGACGCTCCTCCTGCCCAGGACTCGTCACGCTACGAAAAAGCCAGGACGGCATACCGGACGTTTCTGGAGACGTATCCGAATCATTCCGACGTTCCTCAGGTGCTCCTTCGGTTCGGCACTATTCAGCTGAACGTCTTTCGGTCCCTGCCCCAGGCGAAGGGCACGCTGGAACGACTCGTCAGCGACTACTCGAACACGTCGGCCGCCGCCGAGGGCAAATACCACCTCGCCCGGATTGCCCTCTTCCGCGACCGCCTCAACCGCGCCCAGCTCCTGTTCTCCCGGCTGGCCGAGAGCGCTCAGGACAGCGACCTGGCCGATCGTGCCCGGTACGAACTGGCGCTGCTCAACTTCTACCGGGGCGGGTTCGACTCGGCCCTCGCCCGGGTGAAAGCAATCAGTGAAACCCCAGCCGCGGACGTGGCCAACGACGCCATCGAACTCAAGGTCCTTCTCCAGGAAAACCAAGGGCCGGACTCCCTCGACACCCCCCTGCGGACCTTCTCCCGCGCTCGCCTCTACGATCGCCAGCACCGATACGAGAAGGCCCTTGCGACGCTTGACACCTTACTGCAGAGCCATCCCCGACACGCCCTTGCCGATAACGCCCGATTTCGCCGTGCCGAGATCCATCTCGCCCGCCGGGACACCTCCACGGCGCTCAAGGCGTTCCGGCGGCTTCCGAAACGACACCCCCGAAGCCCGTTTGCCGACCGGAGTCTGTTCCAAATTGGGACCCTCCTGCAGTCTCAGGGCCAGGATGAAAAAGCCGTTGAGGCCTACAACCGGCTGCTGGCGGAGTATCCGAACTCCCTTCGTGCGGGGGATGCCCGAAGCCGCCTCCGGACCCTCCTGCGGACCCAGGGATAGCCGTCTTCGCTCCATTACACCACAGAATGCCTGATATGCGCCTCCGTACCACCGTTCTATCTCTTCTGGCTCTCCTCCTGGTCGTGCCCGCCACGGGGCTCTCCGCCCAGGCTCAGGACCTCCTCATTCCCATGGACGAGAAGCAGAGCGATCACCTTAAGGCGTACGGCGCCGTGTACGCGACGCTTCAGAAAGGCCAGACCGTGGACTGGCTCCTCAACTATCGGGGCGGCTCGTTTCTCACCGAGGCCTCCGACCCCGTGAAGCGCGAACTGCGCGCGCGAGGCGTTTCGTTCCAGACCGTAGGTGGGGGGCAGAAAGCCGAGATTATCTCGAAGGTGGAGTCTGAGGGGAGCAACATGTCGGTGGTTCCGCTCGAGAAGGCCCCCAAGATTGCCGTGTACGCGCCCGACGGGGCCGTCCCGTGGGACGACGCCGTTCGGCTTGCGCTGAAGTACGCGGAAGTTCCCCACGACGTGATTTACGACGAGGAGGTGCTCGACGGGAAGTTGTCCTCCTACGACTGGCTGCACTTGCACCATGAGGACTTTACCGGCCAGTTTGGGAAATTCATTCGGTACCGGAACGAGCCATGGTACATCCAGAAGCAAAAAAAGGCCCGCGCAGCCGCTAAGAAGTTCGGGTTCGAGAAGGTCAGCGAACTCAAGCTGGCCGTCGCCGAGCGCATCCAGAAATACGTCAAGCAGGGCGGCTTCCTATTTTCGATGTGCTCCGGCACCGAGACGCTGGACATTGCCCTGGCCGCCCACAAGACCGACATTGTTCCCAAGGCATACGATGGGGATCCGGTGGACCCGAACGCTCTGCAGAAGCTCGACTACAGCAATACGTTTGCCTTTCGCGACTTTACCCCAAACCTGAAGGCCCGCGAATATTCCCATTCCAACCTCGATGTCGGTCCACCCCCGAAGCGAATCCGGGATCCCTCGCTCGACTACTTCACGCTCTTCGAGTTCAGCGCGAAGTGGGATCCTGTGCCCACCATGCTCACTCAGAACCACGTGGCGACAGTAAAAGGATTTGTCGGCCAGACGACCGCCTACAGGGAAGACATGATTAAGGAGGACGTGGTCGTTCTCGGGGAGGCCCCCGACCGCCCGCAGGTGCGGTACATCCACGGGACCTTGGGGCGGGGCACCTTCACGTTCTACGCCGGACACGACCCGGAAGACTACCAGCACTTTGTGGGCGACCCCCCCACGGATTTGTCCCTCCACCCGAACTCGCCCGGCTACCGGCTCATCCTTAACAACATCCTGTTTCCCGCCGCGAAGAAGAAAAAGCAGAAGACCTGACGCTTCGTCTCAGCGAAGTCCGATCCCCCACACCCGACCTCCATGGCCGATCCTCCGTCCGTCAAGCCGGTTGCAGACTCGCGGTGCAAGACGACTGAGATTGTGCTCCCCAACGACACGAACGGTCTCGGAAACATGATGGGGGGCCGGCTCCTGCACCTCATGGACAAGTGCGCGGCCATTTCTGCTCAGCGACACGCCCATCGGGTCTGCGTCACCGCGTCGGTCGACAACGTGGAGTTCCAGTCGGCCATCGAAGAAGGAGAGGTTGTCATTATCGAGGGCCACGTCAACCGCGCCTTCCGGACGTCGATGGAGGTCGAGCTCAACGTGTGGGCCGAGAATCCCCTGCAGGAGACGCGGCGGAAGTGCAATCGTGCCTTCTACACCTTCGTGGCACTGGACGAGGACGGCTCCCCCGTTCCCGTCCCGGACATCGACCCGCAGACGCCCCAGGAGCGGGAGCGGCACGAGGCAGCCGCCAAACGGCGAGACATCCGTCTCGTGCTCGCCGGACGGAAGGACCTCGAAGATGCAGCGAGCCTCAAGGAGGACATGCTGACTGCTTTACAGCGCTCGACGGATGCAGTGGAATAGCTGGGCTGGATCACTTTTGTCAGTCCGAGGGCAGAGGTTCCCCCCATGCTTCTCCGTCGGAATTCTCCTCCTCAGTGCGTGGCTCCTCGCCCCAGCCCCAGCAACAGCCCAGCGACAGCCAGGGGCTACGGGCGTGGGATTCCAGGTCGGGCGTCCAGGGGGAGCGGTGGTGAAGGTGTACCGGCCGGGCCCTCTTGCGTACGATGGGATCCTCACCACCGATGCCGACGAGTTTGTCGCCATCCGCATCCATCGCCTCTGGGAATCCCCCCTTCCAGACTCTCCCCTTCATCTCTACCTCGGACCCGGGGCGCTCCTGGGTGCCGAACAGCTCGACCGGTCGCCACGGGTCCGGTTCGGGCTCAGTGCCGAGGCTGGACTCAATTTTTACGCTGAACGGTTCGAGGTCTTCTTGCATGTGACACCGACCCTCCGCTTCTTTCCAAACACTGAGGCCTCTCTAGACGGAAACGTCGGGCTCCGCTACTACGTGCGCTTTCGCTGACTCGACTGAGGGACGTACCCGCCCACACGCCGCTCCAATGCTGTTCAATCGCGTTCTCGTCACCGGAGCCAATGGTCTCCTCGGCCAGGCTGTGGTTCGACGTCTGGTTCAATCCCAGGAGTACGATGTCTTGGCGACTGCTCGGGACGATGCCCCCCGCTTCGACCACGAATCGTGCGGCTACGCCCCTCTCGACGTGACCCAGCCCGACGACGTGGCCGCCGTGTTTCGGGACTTCACGCCGAACGTGGTTGTAAACTGCGCGGCCAAGTCTGACGTCGAGGCATGCGATACGAATCGGAATGAGGCATGGGCCGTGAACGCCCGGGCCGTGAAGACCCTAGCCAAGCAGTGCCGGGAGACCGGCGCCCGCCTCGTACAGGTGTCCTCCGACTTCGTATTCAACGGGAAGCGCGGGCCGTACGACGAAACTGCCCGTCCCGACCCCGTAAACTATTACGGCCGGACAAAGCTGGCGGGCGAGAACGCTGTTCGGGAGGCCGGGCGCTCAAACTGGGCGATTGTTCGTACCGTCCTGCTCTACGGCACGGGGCAAGACCTGAGTCGCTCGAACATCGTACTGTGGATTGTTGATCAGCTCTCCCAGCACGAGCCCCTTCACATCGTCGACGATCAGCACCGGACCCCGACGTACGTCGACGACCTCGCCGAGGGCATCGAGCGCCTCATCCATTTCGAGAAGACGGGCATCTACCACCTCTCTGGTCGCGAACTCGTGTCAATCTACGAACTGGCCTGCACGGTGGCCGAGGTCTTCGATCTCGACGATTCCCTGATCGAGCCGGTGAGTAGTGATTATTTCGACGACACCGTAGAGCGCCCGTCGCGCACCGGTTTCATCATCCTCAAGGCCGAGACGGAACTGGAATACGACCCTCGTTCCCTCGAAGAAGGACTCCAGGACCTGAAAGAGCGGCTCGGTGCCTCCCCACCCTGATGTTTCTTCCGCGCTTGCTCATCACTTCTCATCTCGACGTAGGCTCAACGCGCTCCATGCTCGACCTTGATACTGTCCGAAATCATCCTCGCCGCGTGAAAGAGGCCATCCGCGCCAAAGACACGGGCTCTCCAGACCTCGTGGATGAGCTCCTGGAGATCGACGAGGAGCGGCGGGCGGCCATCACCGAGCTGCAGGAGGCCCAGGCCCGGCAAAATGACCTCTCTCAGAAGATCGGGACCCTCAAGCGAGAGGGGAACGACGAGGAGGCCGAGGCGATCATCGACGAGACGAGCCAGCTGAAAGAGAAAATTAAGCGGCTCAAGGCTCAGGTGCAGGAGGCCGAAGAGCAGCAGGACGAATACGTCCTGGAGCTTCCGAACATCCCGCACCCCAGCGTGCCGGTCGGCAAAACGGAGGACGAAAACGAAGTTGTGGAGACGTTCGGCGACCCGCCTTCTTTCGACTTCGATCCAACGCCCCACTGGGACCTCGCCGATCGGCACGATCTCGTGGACCTGGAACGCGGCGCGAAGGTGACCGGGAGCGGCTTCCCCTTCTACCTGGGACGCGGGGCCCGCCTCCAGCGCGCGCTCCTCAACTTCTTCCTCGACCGCGCCCGCGATCGGGGCTACACCGAAATGCAGGCGCCGCTCTTCGTAAATCCCGATAGCGCAGAGGGCACCGGGCAGCTCCCCGACAAGGACGACTTGATGTACAAAATTCCCCGGGACGATTTCTATCCCATCCCGACGTCCGAAGTCCCCATCACCAACTTTCATCGCGGCGAGATACTGGAGGCGGACGATCTCCCTCTCCAGTATTGTGCCTACTCTCCGTGCTGGCGCCGCGAAGCGGGCAGCTACGGCGCGGACGTCCGCGGCCTGAACCGCCTGCACGAGTTCGACAAGGTAGAACTCGTACGGGTCGTTCACCCCGACAACAGCTACCGGGCCCTCGACTCGCTCCTCGCCGACGCGGAGAGTGCCCTCGACGCACTCGAACTTCCGTACCGCCGGCTTCTCATGTGCACGGGAGACATGGGCTTTACGCAGGCCAAGAAGTACGACCTCGAGGTGTGGAGCGCGGCGCAGGAACGCTGGCTCGAGGTTTCCTCGGTCTCGAACTTCGAAGATTTCCAGGCGCGCCGGATGCAGATCCGGTACCGGCCAGAGCCCGAGGCCAAGCCCGAGCTCGTTCACACGCTTAACGGGAGTGGGCTGGCCTTTCCCCGCATCGTAGCGGCGCTCCTCGAGAACAACCAGCAGTCGGACGGCAGTATCGAGCTCCCGGAGGCGCTCCACCCCTACACCGGGTTCGAGCGAATCGAGTGACACGGGTTGCCCTGGGTCCTCCGAGATTGCCCACGTGCCCGGCCTGCGCACGCCTGCCGGGACGCCTTCTACCGGACGCTCACGTACCGGTCCTCTACTCCCTCCGGCGACAGGACGATCTGCCAGAGCTGATTTCGCCGGGCCCGGAACGCCCCGGCACACTGGTACAGGTAGTACCGCCACATGCGGTAAAACCGGTCGCTGTACCGCTCCGACAAGGCGTCCCAGCTCGACTCGAAGTTCTCGGCCCACGCCATGAGGGTCCGGTCGTAGTCGGGCCCGAAGTTGTGCCAGTCTTCGATCACGAACAGGTCCTCGGCGGCACGGGCAATCTGGCGGGTCGATGGGATGAGCCCATTTGGAAAGATGTACTTCTCGATCCAGGGATCCGTTACGGGACTCGACTCGGCGTTGCCGATGGTGTGGAGCATCGAGAGTCCTCCCTCCCTCAGGCACCGGCGCACCGTCTCCATGTAGGTGCGGTGGTTCTTGTGCCCCACGTGCTCGAACATGCCAATGGAGACGACGCGATCGAAGGACGCCTCCACCTCCCGGTAGTCCTGAAGCCGGATCTCGACCGGCAGGTCGGCACACCGCTCACGGGCCAGATCGACCTGCTCCTCCGAAATGGTCACCCCGACGACCTCGACACCGTACTCTTCCGCGGCGTACTGGGCAAAGCTGCCCCATCCGCACCCGATGTCGAGCACCCGCATGCCCGGCTCTAGCCGAAGCTTTCGACAGATGAGGTCGAGTTTGGCCTCCTGCGCCTCGTCGAGGGTCTCGGCGCGGCGCCAATACCCGCAGCTGTAGACCATGCGGTCGTCGAGCATGCGCTGGAAGAGGTCGTTGCCCCGATCGTAGTGCTCTTCGCCCACCTCGTACGCGCGGGACGAGTTCTGAAGGTTGAGCACGAAGGCCTTGACGACGTTCCAGAGCTGGCGCCAGGACCACCCGAACTCCTGGTCGAGACGAGCGCGGAGGATCCGATAGAACAGCTGATCGAGGGCTTCGCAGTCCCACCAGCCATCCATGTAGGCCTCTCCGGCTGCGAGGGAGCCGCCGGACAGCGCGCGCCGATAGAGCCGATCGTCGTGGACCTGCGGATCCCACGGACGGTCCCCGTTGATTTGGACATCCACCTCCCGGAGCAACGCCTGGAGGGTCTCTTGCGCGTCGGTGGTTGTTGCATCAGAGACGGTCGTTGGAGCCATGGCGAACGAGGGATCTGTTCTCCTTCGACTTCGCACTGGGGTAAAGAAAACGTTAGGGTCAGAATTTTCCAACCCATCATGTGTGGGGAAAACGACATGGAGAATGTGGGAGACTTTTGTCCCGCGGACGCAATAAAAAAGCGCAGCGCCAGAGGTTAAGTCTGACGCTGCGCTGGGAGTGAAGCGACCAAGTAGTCTCCGGGCTGCGCAAGAGAACATTCGAACGGGACCAGGAACTCAGGTATCGTCCGAGGCCGGGGCCGGCTCTTCCGGGGCGCCGTTCCCCCGCTCGGCTGGCTCACCCATTTCTTCGGTCATCTCCTCAAGATCGAGGTCGTATGTCTCTCCCGGCTGACGGTCTACGTCTCGGGGATCCTCTCCTTCCCCGTCAAACTGCGGGATGTGCTCTTGTGGCGGCTCTTTCCCGACGTCGCGCCCCAGCGGACTGCCCTCGTGGATATAGAAGTCTTCGTTCGGGAGGGTGTCGTTGTAGGCCCGGGCGGCCTCGGCGGCTTCGCGCATGCTCTCGTCGGCGTTGTCGCGCATCTCGCCGAAGTTCTGATGGATCTTGCGCTTGAACCACTCGAAGAGGTACTCGAATGCGGCGCGGTCGCGCTCGAACTCGGGGCCGTACTCGCCGGATCGAAGCTGATCGTCCATCTTCGCGAGCGAGGCCGAAAGTGCAAAAATGTAGATGGCGTTGTTCGCCACGCGGGCCTGCTGGGCCTGGTGCTTCACCACGTCCTCGCGCTCCCACTTGCTCACAAGCTTGAAGTAGTGCGAGTGCTTCTGGACGAGGCTCGCCAGCGTGTCGGCCTGCTCCTGGAGCGCGGGGTGGACGCTCCGGAGCTCCGGCGCGCTCGGCTTCAGCCCGAGGAACAGCTGCGCCCCCAGCGGAACAGCCTTCTTCAGGACGGCAGGCGTCGTGGCGGCCTTCAGAATGCGCGACAGGTTATCGCCAACCGACTCGTCGCTATCCCACAGCAAGGCCTCCTGGATTGAGACCAGTTTCTCGGCGAGCTGCTTGCCCCCGTAGGCGAAGATGAACGACTGCATGACCTCGTTCGACCCCTCCACGATGCTGTGGATGCGGTTGTCGCGCCAGGCCCGTTCGAGCTCGTGCTCGGTCATGTATCCTTCCCCGCCCATGATCTGCATCGCCTCGTCGATGACCTTCCAGCCGAACTCCGAGCAGAACACCTTCGTGATCGCCGTCTCTACCATGATGTCGGTCTCTCCCCGGTCGAGCAGTCCCGTCATCATGTAGAGCATCGCGTCCATCGCGTAGGTCACTGCCGACATCCGGGCGATCTTCTGCTGGACGAGCTCAAAGTCGGCCAGCGGCCGCTCAAACTGGTAGCGCGTCTGTGCCCACTTGATGCTCTGCTCTCGGGCCGCCTTGGCGGCACCGGTCACGCCGGCACTGAGCGTGCAGCGGCCGTAGTTGAGGCAGGAAAGCGCCACTTTGAGCCCGGCCCCCTCCTCGTGGAGCACGTTTTCTTTCGGCACGCGCACATCGTTGAAGCGGAAGCGGGCCTGCCACGTGCCCCGGATGCCGGCCTTGGCGCGGTTGTTCTCAAAGACCTCAACGCCTTCCATGTCCGGGGTCACGATGAGCGCATTGACGCCCTGCTGCTCCAGTTCACCGGTCTCGGGATCGGGGACCATGTTCTTGCACATCACGGTGAACACGGCGCTCATGGCGCCCGAGGTGGACCACTTTTTCTCCCCGTTCAGGATGTAGTCCCCGTCTTCCGTCCGTACCGAGAAGGATTCCTGAGCGGCGGCGTCGGACCCCACGTCCGGCTCGGAGAGACAGAAGGCACTCAACTCCTCCTGGGCCACTGTCGGCAGGTATTCTTCCTTCTGCTCCTCGGTGCCGAACATCACGATGGCCTTACAGCCAATCGACTGATGAGCCGACACCAGTACGGCGGTGGAGGCGCAGTAGCGACCAATGAGTTCCAGCACGCGGTTGTAGCTGGTGACCCCAAGGCCGAGCCCGCCGTATTCCTCCGGAATGATCATGCCCATCACGCCCATGTCGAACAGGCGGTCGATGACCCACTCGGGAATGTACTGCTCCTGGTCGATTTTCACCCGCGGATGCTCGTGCTCGAGGAACTCTTCGAGCTCCGCCAGAAGGGCGTCACACTTTTCGCGCTCCTCGTCGCCTTCCTGGGGGTACGGAAAGAGAAGGTCTTCGCGGAATCGTCCCCAGAACGCGTTCTTGATGAAGCCCATGTCCTTCGGCTGGGGGCCGAACATCGACTCAATGTTTTCGATCATCTTCTGGTCTTCCTTCGAAACCCCCTTGATGTCACTGAGACCTTCTGCCATGGCGTCAACGGTTCGTTAGAGTGGACGGAGTTGCGATGCGCACCGTCACCTGAAAAGGCGAGAGACGCCGGAGGGACCAATCGCCCCCCTGCCGAGCCGTACGAAGCGGAGGTGCGCAGCCTGGTCGTCGGGATGGAAGGGCTTCCGAGACCAGTAGTATTCTGTAAAGCGCTACGGGGAGGTCGGTTCCTCGGACGAACGCCGTCCTCCCGGAATTCTCTGCTCTTTCCCGCCGTGCTTTTCGGGGACCGGGTTTCTTCGTGCCCCGGATCGGACAACCGTTTCACCCACGTCCGATTGCGCTCGCCCGCAGTTGCTTTTACGTTCTGGTGCACACGTTTTAATCGCTCCCGTCGTTGCTCTGCCATGTCTACCTCGTTTTCCACTCGTCTCCAGCGCATCCAGTCCGAGAAGGACACGGCGGTCTGCGTGGGCCTGGATCCTGTGCCGTCCCGCCTTCCGGCTCTCCTGCGGGACGGTCGCCTTCAGACCGATGCGGTTCGGGCCTTCTGCGCGTCGATCGTGGAGGCGACGGCCCCCTACGCCTGTGCGTTCAAGCCCAACTTTGCGTTCTTTGAGGCCCTCGGGCCGGCGGGCCTGACGGTTCTGGACCAGGTGGTGACGACGATTCCGGACGATTGCCTCCTGGTAGCCGACGCCAAGCGGGGCGACATCGGGCACTCGGCCCGCTTTTACGCCCGGTCGATCTACGAGAATTTCGACTTTGACGCCTGTACCGTCTCCCCGTACCTGGGCCGGGACAGCGTGGCCCCCTTTCTCGAACACGACGGAACGTGCACGCTGGTGCTCACGCGAACGTCGAACGACGGAGCCGCGGACGTGCAGGAGGCGTGCACGTGCGACGGGACTCCGCTCTACCGGCACGTTGCGCGGACGGCGGGCGAGTGGGCGAATGACGGCGATGGCGAGGTGGGACTCGTGGTAGGGGCGACCGCCCCAGACGCTCTGGCCAAACTCCGCGCTGATGCCCCCACGCTCCCCTTCCTCGTGCCAGGCGTGGGGGCCCAGGGGGGCTCGCCCGCAGCGGTGATGGACGCGGCGACGAGCGAGAACGGGGCTGTGCTCGTGAATTCGAGCCGTAGCATCCTCTACGCCTCGGACGGCCCCGACTACGCCGAGGCGGCGGCCGACGCAGCACAATCACTGCGAGATGCCCTCCGCACGTAGTTCCCGCCTGAACCGGGATGCCTCCGGGTTGTCCCGATCAGTCCTTCAACCGCTCCTCAAAGTGGCCGCGCCGTTTGGCGCTCGTTGAGGGTCAGGAGAGATGTGTCGTCGCCGCCTGGGTGAGCACCATCCCCTGCGAGCCTGCGAGGTCGAGCGGGAACGGCTGATCGGCCCCGTCTACGTCCGTTCCGGGAATGCCGCACCGCGCATTCGACGCGTCGATTCCGTGGTTGGTCTTGAGGAGCAGGGCGGCGGTCGATGGGTCAGGCACACCCGACGCGTCTACGAGCGCCATGAACTGCTGCTGAGCGTCTCGCCACTCCTTCAGAGCAGTGCCGACGGGCTCCAGTGCAGACGGCTCAGACGCAGCGCCGCCGCCGCGCGCGTCGGCTGCGTCGAGGGCCTCGACCAGCGCGGTCCGCGCCTCGTCGCAGGCGCGGACGGCATCCTCCAGTTCTTCAATAGTGTCGTCGGCGAGCATAAGCCAGTAGGGGTCGATTGTGGGGTAGAGAACGGGTGTTCGGAACGCACAAACGTCGTGCCCGAAAGTGCTACTCGTCGTCGGGCGCCGAGCTGGCGGGCACCGTCAGTACCGGACACGGGGCCGCACGAACCGTGCGCTCGGTATTGGTTCCGAGCACGAAGCGAGTGATGTTGGTAAGCCCCCGCGTCGCCATCGCGATGAGATCCACCTCCTTCGCGTCCGCAAACTCGATGATGTTCTCCACCACGCTTCCGGTCTCCACGTGGCATGAGCTCTCAACGTCTGGACCTCCGACCTCTTCGTTCAGCTCCTCCAGAGCGTCTTGGGCGTTCTCTACAATCTCGGGGTCCATTTCCACGACGTTGATTCCCGGCAGGCCCGTGTCGCTAAACGTCGGCACAACCTGCTTTTCGGCGACAAACATGAGATGCAGGTGCGCTCCGGACCGGGCTGCAATTTCCTTGGATAGGCGAAGGGATCTCCGGGAGTGCTCCGAAAAGTCGACAGGAGCGAGGATATTTTGGTAGCGCACGGCGTCTGAGGCCCCCACCGTCTCTTCCCCAGCCTGGACTGTCAGGACCGGGCATGGGGCCCGTCGAATGACCTTGTTTGAGACGCTCCCCAGCATGAGACGGCTGATGCCTCGTCGGCCGTGGGTGCCCATCACGACGAGGTCGACGGCGTGCTCGGTCACGTACTCCAGGACCGCGTCGGTTTCGTCGAGGTTCGGCCGCTGAACGACGGTACTCTGAACGTCGGAGGACGACCTGTCAGGGGCGATCTCGGAGAGCCGCTCCTGCGCCTCCGACCGGATCTGTGCCTCCAGCCCCGCGGCAGCTCGGTCCTCTGTGTCGGCGAGGCCGTAGAAGGCAGCGTTGAGTTCACTGACGACGTGAAGAAGGTGCAGTGACGCGTCGAACCGATCGGCCAGGCGGAGGGCGTGGGCGAGTGCCACGTCGGCACTTTCAGAAAAGTCGGTGGGGACGAGAACACGACGAACGGTCATGGGGGGCGGGGAGGAAATTCGTTCGTAGAGCGTGAGGGGACGGTCGCTCACGAACTCGCCTCGGCCGAGGGAGGCAGAAGCGACTTGCCGAAGGACTTCACGACAAAGACTGGTGTTGGGGCCTGTCGCACCACACGTTCCGCCACACTCCCCAGAAGCATTCGTTCGAGCCCGGTCCGGCCATGGGTCGCAATGGTGATGAGGTCGGCGTCATTCGTTTCGGCGTAGTCATGGATGGAGGAAGGGGCATACCCTACGTTTGCCTCTACTTCGACGTGCTCGTATCCGATTTCATCGCGTGCGATTTCGGCGAGGTTCTCTTCCACCCGCGTCACCACCTCCGCCCCCGGCAGATTCACGGGATCCAGCCCGTACGCCGAGGGGTAGACCACTTCTTCCACCACGTGGAGCAGCGTGATCTGCGCCCCGTAGGTTAGCGCAAGTTCCTTGGCGTGGCGGAGTGCCTCCAGCGACGCCTCCGAGAAGTCAACGGGCACGAGAATGTTGCGGATTCTCCAGGCGGGGGCGAGCTCACTCCCTTCGCGCACTGTGAGAACGGGGCACGAGGCCCGTCGAACCACTCCCTCGGCTACGCTCCCGATGAACAAATGCCGCAGCCCCCGACGGCCGTGCGTTCCCATCACGACAAGGTCGATGTCGTGACCGTCTACGTACGCCGTAATGGCATCCGGCGGAGATTCCCCGCGTTCCTGGTCCTGCACTACTGTAAGCGCCTCAAGATTCACCGACTGTGGGGGCGCCTCGTGTCTTCGCAGGAAGCCGGTGAGCGTGGCCTCAGGGACCGGAAACGTCTCCTTCGTCCCGGCCGATTTGCCCGTTCCCTTCTCCACGACGTTGAGGATGTGGAGGTCAGCGTCGTGCCAGGCTGCGAGAGTTGCAGCGTGGGGGAAGGCCCGCTCGGCCTGGTCCGTTAGATCGGTCGGCCAGAGGATGCGACGAATGTTAAGCATGGCAGAGAAGGGGGGTGACGACCCAGGCAATTCAGTGTAGAGGGCACCGACTGTAAGATACGAATCGTTTCCTTCCTAGCAAATCTCCGATCTGTGATCGTCGGGCTCTCGGCCCATCGCCCCTCCCCGACTTGTTCGCTGGCACGTGAGAAGGGGGAACTTTCAGAGATGTTATCCATCTATAACGTTACGTCGGTCGAACACGCCAATCAACCCCCCATCCAACATGCGTGGAGTAAGCTTCAAGCCCCAAGACGCTGAAGACTTTTCAACTGGTGAAATCAAGTCGTACGGCGGCATTTACGCCGCCACGGCCGAGGATTTTGCCGGGGCGTTCGAAATGGAACCGGATGTCTTCATCGATATCGTTCAGTCCTCCGATGTTGAGCCTCTCACCGAAGTGGGGGACGACGACGAGCCTGGCAAGTACAGCCTCTCCTTTGAGCGCGACGAGTTTGAGAAACTGAAAGATCTCCTCCTAGAGGTAGAGGATGGCGAACAGGCCTGAATTGCAGGCATTGCACAGTCCTCCGTCCGCCCGCTCTGGATCGTGCCTGGTTCAGAGCGGGCGTTCTGTTTGGGGCTGAATGGCCGGCCGGCTACGCCGCCTCCGCCGTGCGTTCACGCTCCTCCACCTGGGTAAGCACCAGACCGGCCCCCGCCGCCGCAAGCCCGCCCCCGATCGCAAACGGGACGACGAAGCCAAACTGCACGAAAAAGCCCGCGGTGAGTTGTCCCATGGCGATTCCAAGCCCGAAGGCGACGGTGAGCACAGAGAGCTGAGCCCCCGACTGTCCCCGCACCGTGTGGTCGCCCGCCAGGGCGAGAGCCGGCGCGAAGACCAGTGCGCCCGCGACGCCCTGCAGGGCCCGCACCGTGATCATCTCCCAGGGCGCCCCTACAAGCCCTTGCACAACGGTCGTCGGAACGAGCCCAAGGAGCCCGATGAGGATAAACGGCTTGCGCCCGAGCCGGTCGCTGGCCCGGCCCACCACCGGCTGAAAGGCCGCCAGAGTCGCGATGAGGGCAACGAACTCAACCGAGAAGAGGACCGGCCCCTGCTCTAGTCGGGTGTTGACGGCCGGCTCGATGGCAGAGAGCAGTGCCATGCAGGTCGCCATCACAAACGTAGCCAGGCCGAGCGCAAAGATGGTGTCCAGCGCCCATCCCTGCCCCGACCGATCCCAAACTCGCAGCGCCAGCCGTCGAGGGGCCGGACTCGTCCCCTCCGGATCCTGGACCAGCCAGCCGACGAGCAGCGCCCCAAGAAGTGCGGTGCCGCCAGCGACGCCGAAGGTCGCCTCGAACCCCGTCACTTCCAGTCCTCCCGGGAAGGAGAACGGGCCCGTCTCCAGTAGAATGCTGGCCAGGAGCGGCCCGGACCCAAAACCAATGAGCCGAAAGGAGTTGTAGACGCCCATGTTGCCTCCCCGGCTCTCGGGACCGCTCATCTCGTTCACGATGGCGATGCTCGCGGTGATGGTAAAGGCCGCCGCGAGGCCCTGGAGTATGCGCAGCACGAACAGGTGCCAGTACGCCGTGGCGGCCGCGAAGGTGAGGTTGATGGCCCCAAACGCCACGAGGCCGACGAGCACAAGAATTTTTCGCCGTCCAAGCCGATCCGAAAACCGCCCCGCCAACGGCTGGGCGAGGCTGCTCGCGACGCCGAACAGGGCGAGCACCGTCCCCGCGACCATCGAGGAGGGAATTCCGAAGACACGGCCGCCCACTGCCTCGCTCGCGACATAGAGCGGCAACACGATGATGAGAAAGGAATTCCCGACCGCGTCCGCCATGCGGGCGACGGCGAGGGCCAATACCCGACGATCTACGCCGAAGAGCAGTCCAGAGGAAGAGTCAGCGTCCATGAGTTGAGGAAGTGGACGGAGAAGTGGAGAGCACCGGTACACCAAGTCCCGGTCATCGCGACGGCGCGGCCCCGCGCTGTCTAGAATGGACCGCTGCTACTTTGGGCGCTCAGTAGCTGTGCAAGCGGGGGCCGGATCCGTCTGCCGCGCCGATTTTCGGGACTCGTCGGGGTCTCAGTGGATGTGATCGAGAGCGCGACGCTGGGCCTTGAGCGTCTCCTCGAGCTCCGCCTGTCCGTGGCTGGTGCCAAAGAAGATGGCCTCGAACTGAGACGGAGGCAGGTAAATGCCTTCCTCCAGCATGGCGTGGAAGTAGGCCGCGTACCGGTCCGTGTCCGACGCCTTGGCCGAGTCCTGATCCACGACGCGCTCGTCGGTGAAAAACAGGCTGCCCATCGCCCCCACCTGATGCGTGGTGTAGTTGAGCCCGAGGGCCTCGAGGTTACGCTCAGTCCCGCGCTGGAAGGCGTCGGCGTAGTCTTCGAGCTCGCTGTAGATGCGATCCTTCTCGTCAGCGATTTTCGACAGGATGGCATGGCCCGCGCGCATGGCCAGGGGGTTTCCACTCAGCGTTCCGGCCTGGTAAACCGGTCCGGTTGGGGACACGTAGTCCATGATCTCCTGCCGTCCACCATAGGCCCCAACCGGCAGGCCTCCCCCAATAATTTTGCCGAGGCACGTAAGGTCGGGGGCCACGCCGTACCGTTCCTGAGCGCCTCCCGGTGCCACCCGGAAGCCGGTCATGACCTCGTCGAAAATCAGAACGATGTCGTGGGCGTCGCACAGCTCGCGCAGCCCCTCCAGGAATCCAGGCTCCGGAGGAATGCACCCCATGTTGCCCGCAATCGGCTCTACGATGATGCAGGCCACCTCGCCCTGATTGGCGTCCACGAGGCGCTGGACGTGGTCGATGTCGTTGTACCGGGCGAGAAGTGTGTCCTTCGCGTTTCCCTCCGTCACGCCGGGCGAATCCGGCTCGCTGAGGGTCATGGCGCCACTCCCCGCGGCGATGAGAAAGAAATCGCCATGCCCGTGGTAGTTGCCCTCGAACTTGATGATTTTGTCGCGTCCTGTGTAGCCCCGTGCCAACCGAGCGGCGCTCATCGTGGCCTCGGTGCCGGAGTTCACCATCCGCACCTTTTCGACGGACGGGACGAGGTCGCAAACAAGCTCGGCCACCTCGATCTCAATCTCTGTCGGGGCTCCGAAGGACGTGGACGCCTCCGCCTGTTCCTGAACGGCGTCCACGACGTCGGGGTGGGAGTGACCAAAAATCATGGGGCCCCATGAGCCGACGTAGTCGAGATAGCGGTTCCCGTCGGCATCTTCCAGGTACGCCCCCTCAGCCTCCTCGATGAAAAGCGGGGTTCCCCCCACGCTGTCGAACGCACGGGCCGGAGAGTTTACCCCTCCCGGAATGGAGTGCTGGGCGCGCTCGTAGAAACGCCGGCTGTTGTCGAGGGCAAGCTCAGAAGGGGCAACTTCCATGGCCTAAGCAGTCGATTTCTGACACGTATCACTCTTGGCCGGTCGGGAGAGGGGGCGCTCCCGGAGCATCAGGCACTTCGTGTTCTACGAGGGGGCCTGCGCCCTCACCCGCCGGTAAATAGCGTGAATCCGGGTCTCGCCGTGTTCTTCCACGCGGGATGGAGGGCGAGACTCCACTAGAGGTGTATCTAGACGGGAGGCCTCTAGATCCGAGGGCGGAAGGCGAATTCCAACATCGTCGAAGGCCGAACGGGCTCCCTCAGCGGCACTCTGCCCTTCCGCCTCCGACCGCGGGGCCGGGACGGTCAGGTACAGCCATCCTCCGGGCTCAAGCAGAGAATGACCTGTTTCCAAGAGCGAACGCAGGTCAGCTTTCGAGTCGATGAGCAGGGCCGTCTGGAACGCAACGATCCAGTCGAACGTCGCGTCCAACTCGTCGAGCGCGTCGAGTGCAATCTTTTGGACGCACGACTCGGCGGTTTCCTCGTCCACTAGGTTGCGAACGCGGGCGCGAGTCTTCCGGACGGCGTCCGGGCGGGGATCGCAGGCGTGAACGGGAAACCCGAGCCGCAGGAGCGCCTCCGTGTGCTCCCCGGTTCCGCACCCGAGATCCAGGATGGGGCTCGACACGGGCACGGAAGCCAGGGTTCGGAGCAACTGGTCCGACGGTGCCTCCAGCGGTTGCCGGATGCTCATGGAACAGTCTGGGGATTGAGCAGACGTTAACGCGCTCGTCGAGAACGCCGGTGGCGACCCCGCCCATGGAGGGCCTAATCAGCCGAGTCGTCGTGCTTGGCGGGGTGCTCCGGCGAGGGATTGGGGTCCGGGGAGGCTTCGGGGCCGGTCCATCGCCGCGCTCCGGTGCGCCCTCCACAACTCGGGCATCGGGCCGTCCCCTGACCCAGGCTGTGGCGAAGGAGCTCGTCGAGGGGCCGGAGCGGATAGGGCTGCGACAGGCCGTCCCCCTCAAAACGAAGCTGATTGACGTCGAGAGGGAGCTCCAGTTGCGCCACGGCGGCCTCCCCGAGCGCCTCGATAAAGAGAGGATGCGTGTTGAGCCCCGCGGTAACCTCGTAGTGAGCAATGCCGTGCGCGTCCGCGTCCTCGCGGAGTTCGATGTCAAGTTCGTAGCTCGTGTTCACGTGGTCGGTGACAAACGAAATGGGGACCACCAGCACTGCTCGGTGTCCGCGGTCGGCAAGCGAGCGGACCGTGCTTGCGGTGGAGGGGGTAAGCCAGTAGCTCGGCCCGATGAGGCTCTGGAAGGCAGTGTGATGGGGCCGGTTTTCGTCCCGGTAGTTCATTACCTGCTCCACGGTCGAGTGGACGAGGCAGCAGTACGGATCCGACCGCCTGCCCATTCCCGTGAAGGGGGTGCCGTGGGCGCTGAACACCAGGGCAGCGTCCTCCCGAAGGCCTTCGGGAAAGCGCTGGAGCGCTTCGTCGATGCGCTCGGACACCGCCTGCACGTATTTCGGGTTCGCGGCGTACTCCGGCACCGTGGTGGTGGGCCACGACGGAATGGTCCCCTCTTCCTCCAGGGTTCGCCAGTACGACAGCGAAGACCCCGTTGTGGCCCTGGAGTACTGTGGATAGAGCGGGAGCAAGACGACCTTGTCGATCTCGTTGGCCGCCATCTGTCGGGCTGCCTCCCGGCTGGAGGGGTGCCAGTACCGCATCGCCCTGTAGGTCTGGAAGTCGACCCCCGTTGGGTTCCCGTAGCGCTCGTTGAGATGGCGCTGGAGGCTCCGGGCCTGTTCCGCCGTGAGGCGCGTTAGCGGAGATCCGCCGCCGATCGCTTCGTAGTGCTCTCGGAGCGTCTCGGCGCGGACGCGAGCGCCGAGCTTGGCGAGCCAGTGCCGTACCCGTCCTCCCACCGGGAGGTCGAGGAGGGCCGGGTCCATGAGCATGTTATAGAGAAAGGACTCGACATCGTCGAGCGTCTTGGGTCCTCCGAGATTGAAGAGGACGATGCCGACCCGATCCCCCTCCTCGACGTCGAGGGCAGAGGGGGAAAGGTTCCCGCTGAGGACTCGCTGGTCGGGATCGTACGCACGGAGGAAGTCGAGGGGATCCATGGACGAGAGGTGTTCCGGGGGCAATCCAGGAGTCCGAGGTGATGCTCAAAAGCTTGTGCGCGTCCCCCTGTGTTCGGTTCCAGACCGGCGTTGAACTTTCCCCAAAACCCCCCTCTACACAGTGCTGTCCGGGACCTCCTCCTCAGACAGATTTAGCCAGTTACGAGCCGTAAAATACCACTGCGCGTCGGCTTCAGGAGTGTCCGGAGCGGGGGTATGGTCGTAGCGCCACTGCACCTCCGGAGGCATGCTCATGAGAATACTCTCCGTGCGGCCGTCCGATTCGAGCCCGAACTTGGTTCCACGATCGTAGACGAGGTTGAACTCGACGTACCGCCCCCGCCGGATCCGCTGATAGGCCTTTTCTCGCCGCCCGTAGGACTCGTCTCTGCGCCGCTTTACGATGGGAAGGTACGACTCCAGAAATGCCCGACCCGCCTCTCGCGTAAAGAAGAAGAGGCCTTCCGGGTCCCCACGGAGATAGTCGTAGAAAATGCCTCCCACCCCGCGTGCTTCGCTGCGGTGCGGGAGGTAAAAGTACTCGTCGCACTCCTGTTTAAACGCGGCGTAGTCGGCAACGTCGTGGCGGTCGCACACCTCTTTCCAGACGCGATGAAAGTGCTTCGTGTCCTCGAGGCGCGGATAATACGGGGTGAGGTCGGCCCCACCCCCGAACCACTGGTCCTTCGGGTTCATGAGGTCGTCGCCGAGGGCGAAGTACCGAAAGTTGGCGTGGACCGTCGGGACGTGGGGGGACCGCGGATGAACCACCAGGGACAGCCCCGTCGCGTAGAAGGGGGCCGCCTCCTCCACGTCAAACTCTTGTACCATTCGCTCGGGGAGCGGCCCGTGTACCGCCGACGTGTTCACCCCGCCCTTTTCGAACAGTTCTCCGCCCTCGATGACGGCCGTGATCCCCCCTCCTCCCTGTTCCCGGTCCCAGCGATCCACCTGGAACGACGCTGCGTCGTCGAGTGCATCGAGCTTTCGGGTGATCCGAATTTGCAGGGCCTCGACAAAGCGCTTCATTCGATGAGCCATCGGGATGTCTTCCCTCGGGTTCTCCCGAAGCGTCTCGACGCGGTCGAAGGTGTCCCCCATGGCGGACTGACAATCAATTCGGCAGAAGCGATGCAACGGGAATGGACAACGGATCGGAGGAGGCCACGTTTGTGACTTTTTCCTTTGCTCCCTACGAGTCCGATCCGTCCGGCGGCACTGCGTGAGCAAGCGTGCGCTGCACGGCGGCGTCCATAGGCTCACTCGTCGCGCTCTCCCACACGCCGGGTGGAGACGCCACAAAGGTCTCCCGCCGCGACGTCACGGGATGGTCGACGCGGAGCACGGCATGGTGGAGTGCAATGGCTTGTGTCTCGAGGGACGACTGCGCCCCGTGGCGATGATCCCCAACGACGGGATGGCCACGATGAGAGGCCTGAAGGCGAATCTGGTGTGGGCGACCGGTTTCGAGGTCCACCTGGAGCAGCGTGCAATCCGACTCCGCTTCGAGCGCCTGCCAGTTCAGTACCGCGCGCTTTCCGTCCGGGTGATCGGCGGCGACGAGCGTCGGTTCGCGACCCGGCTTCGCCACGTAGTCGGTCCACGTGCCGATGCCTCGCAGCCGCCCCTCGACCACGACAAGGTATCGTTTCTCGACGAGCCGGTCCCGAAACTGTGCGGAGAGCCGACGGGCCGCCTTCGTGGTGCGGGCCAGGACCGTGACCCCAGACGCCGGCCGGTCGAGCCGATGGACGGGACCAAGAAAGGGCTCACCAGCGTCCTCCGCGAGCCGTTCCTTCCCCAGCGTGACGACGTCAGCGTCTCCGGTGTGGTCCGGCTGCGCGAGCACGCCCGGCGGCTTGTTTACGACCAAAAGTTGATCGTCGAGACTCAGGATGTCCACGGGGTAACGCTGTTTGGCACGCCCGTTCGCGGGCACGACGCGGCGAACACGATCGTCGTGATCGGCTCAGGGAGGGGCATAGCGAGGGCCCCGAGGGGGCCGCTCTCAGGTGCTATTCGGGCCCGGGCCGTGGGTTCTCCGTCGGGACTCCCGGGCGGCGCGTTCAGTTTTGACCATCGGCACGAAGGATTGTCGCCCGCAGGCCCGAGCCGTCCGGAAGCGTGCGGTTTGCTTGTCTGAGAAGAGGCGCACCTGGGCTTGTCTCCCTGGCCGAGACAAAACGACCGATGTCCCGCAGAGTTTTGCCCCGCCTCGGCCGCCCCTGGTTCATCACCCAGGCCACCTCCGGCTCATTTCCCGACATTGAGACCGAACGGGGGCATAGGGTCCCCACTCACAGATTGGCTGTTGGGCGGGTCCCTGCTTGAGTCGTTACTCCTCTTCCCCGCACGCTGCACAGGGCCCTCACTGCCGCGGAATCAGGTACAGCTGGGTCTGCCGCCCATCGAGGTAGCGGACGGACCCCCCCGTGAAGAGCGCGTCTTCCTCCACCCGGAACAGGACCTCCTGCCCGCCCCACTCGGGAACGCTGGCCTGCACGTTCAACTCAATGGAATACGCCGTATTCGGCCGAAGGGGCACCTCGCCCTTGCCCGGCACTCCGTCCTGCTGGTCCCATAGCCCAATGAGCGGTCCCGCGGCGTGTCCGTGAAAGCCAATCGGATGGGCGTAGATCGTAGCGTTGATGCCCGCCGAATCGGCCGCAGTGAGGGCGCCGCGCAAGACTTCATTGCCCGTGCGGCCCGTCTCGAACTGGTCGGTGAGGAGGTCTTGAACGCGGTTTGCTTCCCGCAATCCGCGCTGGAGACCGCCCGGGGCCTCGGTTTCACCCGGACGAAGCACGTATGCGTGCTGCTGGGTGTCGGTGTGGAGGCGAAGGTACGAGATGCCCAGATCTACGTGCAGCAGGTCGCCGTGGCGGATGACCTGCTCACCTTCAGAGGACGAGAAATCCCCCTCCTTGGTGTCGTCGGGCCGCTGTACGGAGACGGTCGGATGAAACCAGGCTGTCAGGTTCAGGTCCCGGATGCGGCTTCGGTACCACCACTGCAGGTCCGTCGTCGTGGTGACTCCTGGCTGGATGACTTCTTCCGAGAGGCCCGTTGCGATGATTGATCGGGCCAGGCGGACGACCAGTGGATAGACGGCCTGCTCCTCCCTGGTCCGCGTCTCAAGCCAGCGCACAGCAACTTCCTCGCCCGACACGAGACGGTCCTCATACCGGGCCGGCAGCGCGGCCTTGAGCTGGGCCTGTTCAGTGTCAGTCATGCCGTCGGCCAGGGCAAACGTTTTTGAACGGTTGATGGCAATGCGCTCCGGATCCCGCTTCTTGATAATCTCGGCGAGCCGGGCCCACTGGTCGGGCTGCTGCTCCTTGTCCCAGGCCGTCTTGAACAGATCTCCCACGTCGTACCGCGAAACGGCCAGCCGCTCGACGCCGGCCCCGGGACCTCGGTCGTAGAACACGAGAATCGTGCGGCGGCGGGCCGACTGCCAGGTGGCCGGCAGCATCGTCTTCAGGACCGGGTCTTCGTTGTACTCGCGCCCGCTTACGACCCACAGGTCTATCCCTTCCGCACGCATCGCGGCGGCGACCACCGTGTCGAGGCGTGTCTCAAGCCAATCGTTGACGACGGCGGCCCGCTGTTCCATGGAGAGCACCGTCGGGGTTGCCGGATCCATGGGCATTGGCTGATCCGGCACGTATCCGTCCTGGGTTTGCGTGCCATTCGGCACTTGAGCACTGGCGGGAACGGCAAAAAGCAGGGCGGCGGCGAGCAGGGAGAGGAGGAGAGGAGTGTCTTTCATGGGGTGGACGGTTGAGATTGAAAGACGATCGATAGGTCCGCAACATAGCTGCCGGCCGTGCCAAATTCGACAGTCTGCGTCGATCGAGAACTGGGAACCGAAGTCCCTGCCCCGAGGAGTCCCAGGAGCTGAGGCACACCGCGACAAAAGGAGGCAGTTGGACAGGGGGCCTGTTTCTTCTCCTGGAGCACCTTGCCACGCCCGACACGTCTCACCGCCCACGCCCAGCGGAACGCCCTCTCCGCTAAAGACAGGCCCGGAGGGGGTGCACAGTATCTCTTCGGAGGCGGGCGAACCGAAAAATGTGAGGAGTCGGATTACCGTTCAAAATCTGTAGGCTCATCACAGAAAATCTCGGCTTCGACTTGCTTTCAGAAGCACGTTTTTGAGCGCATTCCTGCCTCCTCGGAAAAAGTGTTCATCGGCGCGTCATGGCCCTGTCCCGCAAGCCTCTCTTGAATCTTCTCGAACAGACCTACAACGCCCGGCATCCCAACTTTGAGTCGATTCGCGAGCAGTACAAAGAGATTCTCAAGCGCACCTACGAGGAAGAGCTCCGGGCCGACGCGACGCTCCTGATGGCAGGACTCGACGCCGCTCAGCACACCTACGAGGACTGGGAGGAGCTCGGCGACTACGAGAAGAAAAGCGCCCTAAAGGCTGTTCGGAAAACGACGGCCCTCGCTCAAAGAATCCACGGAAAGTACGATGTAGAGGCCAAGTAGGCCTTGGACCTGGCGGGAAAGGGGGGACTTGGGGCGAGGTGACCGTCCGGTCCAGGTGCTTTTTTCCCGGCCCACAGACGAAGGCGGAGCGCCGACCTGTGGAGAAACTCCACGAGCCGATGAGATGCATCGTGCTCTTCGAATAGAAGACACCGATTCCTTCGGGGAGAGATCTGGTGGTTTTCACGTCAGCAACTGTACAGGCGGCCACCGGAACGTCAAGAACGCGGCGTACCTCCCGGCTCTTCTCCGTAGGGACGCTTCCGCCAGCGACACGCTCCGCGAGAGCAAACCGAGGCCAGGACAGTGCGCTGAAGAGTTCTCCGGCGGGGACGCCCAGCTTCGGCTTCCCTGGGCGAGGGGCATGTTCTTCTGGAGGCGCCCGGAGAAGAGCCTCCACCTCCGACGCGGACGCCGGCTGAGAGGGAGCCGTTAATCAGGTGCGGCCCGTCGACCGCCTCAATCGCTTTCCTCTGAGCAGTTTTGATCGGGCTCGCATTTCGGGTAGAGACCGGCGTCGAGCAAGATCAGAAGCATCTTCGCATCCTTTTTCGTGTCGGGCATTGGCATGGGGTCGACACCGGGCGGTAGGTCACCGGCATGGTCGGGGGCGTGCATGGAGGCAGAAGGGGTGATTCGAGCACCTGATGGAGACAGGAGACACGTCCGCCCCCCGGAGCATAACGCCCTCAGCATGACCTTCCGACCTCTTCACGCTTGTCTGGGGCTTCTGGCTCTGTGGTGGCCTCCGGCGTTTCGGTGGCGGTTTCTATCATGGCGCCGAAAACCCCGATGCCTAGAATGAGTCCGATAGGCACCCATACTCCCCCCAGACGCGGAAACAACGGGATCCCCTGAACAATCTCTTCTAAACTGAGAACGAGAAGGGCCGTGAGCCCCATTAGGCTATAGTAGAGGGTTCGGAGCGCCACCCGCGTCTTCTCTGATTCGAACCGGCGCACGAAGGCTTCCAGATGCCTGCTGAGACCGAGCCCCTTGTCGGCTGCGATCAACGCGACGAGGAAGCCAATTCCTACAAACTCCAGCCAGTATCCAGTCATTGGGGAATGATTGAACATGAAAAGTTGCCGCCAGACGTGATTCCCCTCGGAACGCAATGCCACCGAGGGGCACCCTTTCAATTTTGTCACACCATCCCCTCGACGCCTCGGGATCTATCCATGCTCGCGGGGACAGATTCGTTACCGGAGAAACCTGCATCGGACACCGGGTGGTTCCCGATGGAGGAGGCGCCGAAACACGTGTTGCCCTTTCGTAACCTCGGGGGCTCGGCGCTAGAGAGAACTGATCAGGGCGTCCTCTCCTGCTTGGCCGGATCTCTTGCGCGTAAACCCGCGTCGTCACGCGGCACTCGCAACGCATTCACGCGGATCGCTTCTGGAGGAGCCTCCAAAGGGCAAGACCTCGGGCCCTCAGCATGACGGCTGGAAGGAGCACGGAACTGTGGAGTACTTTCATCTCTTTGGATCGCTTGCCCACTCAAATGTCGTTTCCAACGCCCAACTACCATGCTTTCCCGGTTTCCAGCCTGCTTTATCATTCTCGGTATCGTTTTCTTGCTCGCGAGTGCATGTCAGCCGACCGGCGGTTCCTCCTCAGATCCGTCCTCAACCCAGGCAGCAGGCGAGGACGAGAATACGACAACTCAGCAGGTCCCTGATCGGGAAAATACGGTGCCCCGCGTGAGCCCCAACGCCCTCGTCGGCCAGACGATGGGGATCACGGAGGTGCGGATTGCCTACGGCCGTCCGAGCGTTCGGGGCCGCGAGATCTTCGGGGGCCTCGTGCCGTTCGATGAGGTCTGGCGCACAGGCGCTAATGAAGCCACCACGATCTCCTTCTCCACGCCAGTCCGCATCGAAGGCAAGTCCCTGAAGGCGGGTACCTACGGCCTTTTTACGATTCCCGGACCAGAGATGTGGACGCTCATCTTCAACAGCGAGGCCGAGCAGTGGGGCGCCTACAACTACGACTCGAGCAAAGACGTCCTTCGGGTACAGGTCGAACCGGAGACGGCCTCCCTCCGGGAAATGATGACCTTCTCCTTCAGCGGGGTCACGGACAGCACGGCAACTTGCGTCCTCCACTGGGCCGAAACCCGGGTTCCGTTCGAGATCTCCGCCAGCACGACGGAGCTCCTCCGCGCCCGTGCCGAAAAGAGGGTGTCGAAGACCGAGGACTGGCGGGTCCCGCTCCAGTACACCAGCTACGCGCTCGAAAATGAGGTTCTGCTCGACGAGGCCCTTGGCTGGGTGAACCGTTCGATTGAGATCGAGGAGCGCTTCGATAATTTCCGGATGAAGGCTCACGTTCTGGCCGCGAGGGGACAATTCGAGAGGGCCGTCGAGACGGCAAACGCCGCGGTGTCGACGGCGGAGGGGATGGAGGAGTCCCCCGACGGACTGCAGGAGATCCGGAAGCAGATCCAAACGTGGAAGTCGAAGATGTAGTCATACTCGCCCGGAACTGGGGTTGGGAACCGACGATCGGTGCCACCAGCACGGAGAAAATGTCCCCGTCGTGGGCAGAGTGGCTCGCGGTGGGGCTGTTGTCAGCCTCAGTGTTCACCGGTGGCACCGGAGAGCCCGAACGCCGAAGTCACCGCCAGAATCACGATAAGCGATCAGGAACCTCCAGCTTCGAATCCGGCCCGCAGAAGGAGTTGATGGCCAGTCAGGAGTCGTTTTCCGTACGAGTGGCCCGCGAACCGCCCCCCCGCCTGCCTTCCACCGTAGGACGGGAATGGTCCAGTGAACAGACGGGCCGGTGCGCCTCTACAGGGCCTTCTTTCGTACCGGTGGAATTGAAAGCAACCGATCAGGGCCGAAACTCTGGTCCACGTCTCGGCGCTCCCTACTGCCCCGTGTGCTGCTTGAGGATCTTCGTGACCCTGCTGTGACCGCCCTTCGTGGCGAAGTCAATCGCCTGCTCTCCGTCTTGGTCTTTCAGCGAAGGGTTCGCTCCAGAAGGACCTGGACCAGCTTAGAGCGGCCCTCCGCCGCGGCAAACATGATTGGGGACCATCCCTCGACCTGACCGGTGGCGTCTGGGTCTGCGCCCTGGTTTAGGAGTAGCTCGGCGGTCTCAGGAAAGGAGCCCGTTGCCGAAAACATAAGTGCCGTGCGTCCTTCGGGGTTGCGGGCTTCGACGCGGGCCCCATGCTCGAGAAGGAACTTGGCGATGCGTGTGTGTCCGTTGTACGCTGCTAACACCACGGCGACGAGGGGCTCGAAACCCCTCAATCGCCACGAGGCCATCCGCCGGAACGATCGCGTCGGGCCCGGCTGCCCTCCAGGAACCTACCCAGCAGCCGTCTCTCCGCTCTGTCGGGTGAGGTGTACCTGAAAAGTCGCGGACTGGAGGGGGCTGGTCCGGGAGTGTCAACTGCACTGCTCCAACAAGGACGATCGGGGCTCTGGCTCTTTGCGCCAGGGCCGAGAGTTGCCGCTCAGCGGCGCCAGGGCAGTGGACTTGGATCCGCTTTTTGGGGAGGAGATAAGCGACGTCTAATGTCGCGGTCTCTTCTTGGTCGGCGGAATCCCTTCCGATCTGAACGGAACGGGGGCCTCGTCGGGGGCCGGAGAATGGTTTGACCTCACTCCTCTCTCGCCGGAAGAACTTGATCGATTGTCTCGGTGAGTTCTGCCTTGGTGAACGGCTTGCTTACGTACCCGTCGAAGCCCTCCTCAAGCAGGTCCGCCCGATCGCCAGGCATGGAGTAGGCGGTAACCGCAATCGCCGGCACCTCCCTTGTCGGCTCCCGCTCGCGGAGGAGGTGGAGAAGCTCCGTCCCACTTTTCCCCTCTCCGAGATGAATGTCCACGAGAAGAAGGTCGAACGGCTCGGACTCCACGTAGCTGAGCGCTTCTTTTGCGTTGGAAACGAGGACGACCTCATAGCTCTGCTTCAGCAGGTGCTTGAGGAGGAGTCTCGTTTCCGGGTTGTCCTCGACGGAAAGGACACGCAGGGGTTCTGAGGAACTCATCGGCTCGGCCGTGGGCCCAGGGGCGGAAAAGAATTCTTCGGCTTGGATGAGTTGAGACGCTGGCCGTTCCTCCTTTCAACAAACTTCTCACTCCGAAACGGAGGACCCCGCGAACGGCCCCCCACTGCTTTTCGGACCATCCTGGAAGCGAACCCGAAGAGATCTGGGAATAGGGCCCCTCGATGCAGAACGATCTCCGCCGGAGTCTCCGCGTCTCCGTGCAGCACCATCTGGTATTTGGGAGGCCGAGGAGAGGGAAGCGTTGGCTGGAAGCGGAGGGGTCGCAGGCAGAACGACCCGAGGGCAGGCAAACACTCGGCCGTCACAGGAAAACTCGCTACGTTTTCAGATCGGTTGCTCTACACTGGGAATCGGGATGCGCACCGCGCTTGTTGATTCGGATGCTCTGTCCTCCCATCTTGTAGCGTTCGATTCGGAATTCCCGTTGGTTCTTCGTTCTCAGGCCTTCTCCTGTCCATGACCCGCATTTTCTCTTCTGCACTCGTCGCTCTCGTGGTTCTAGGTAGTCTCGCTCTCCCAACCGCACGCGCTCAACCCGAGGGGATTGGCGTGGGGGCCGCGCTCGGCGTCACAAACAGCGTATTCAACCGGGATCCCGTAGGTCTTTCCGGAAAGGGCTGGATCTCGGGGAGTCAGGCGGTTTCCGGACTTACCTCGTTCTACCTCGGAAGCGAGGACCAGTCGTACTGGACACTCCGGAGCGACTATCTCTTTCACAACTTCAACGCCGTCTCGGTCGAGAAGGGATTTTTGGCGCTGTACGTTGGCGGTGGGGTTCAGTACACCGTGCTCGAAGGCACCAGCAATCAGTGGGCCCTCCGTGCCCCCACCGGCATCACGTACATCTCCGACTCGGCTTCACTCGACATCTTCGTCGAAGTCGCTCCTGCCCTGCGACTGACAGATCCAGAGTCGCTCCGCTTCGACGGCGCCATCGGATTCCGGTACTACTTCTCAGCCGGATCGGGGGGGTCCAGGGAGTAGCGCCTGCGTCGTGGGGACGCGAATTGAACAGCACAGGTTCGGCGACGGTCGGGGTCGGACCGCTCGCAACCGGCGGGCTGGGGCGGGACAGTGAGCCGGGGTCATTCCGCGGAGGCGGACAGAACCCGTCCGGCGCGCACGCCTGTAAAGGTTCCATCGTGAACGGCCACCCGACCGTTCACGAGCACGTGCACCATGCCTTTGGAGAGCTGATGTGGCGCCCGGAAGGTGGCCGGATCGTCTACGTTCTTCAAGTCGAACACCACGAGATCCGCTGCGGCCCCGGGCTGAAGGCGTCCCCGATCGGGAAGTCCCATCACCGTCGCGGAGAGCTGTGTCATGCTGCGCACCGCGAAGCCGAGTTCCACGACGCCTCGATCCCGCGCGTAGCGGCCCAGCTTCCGCGCGAAGGCGCCGTAGTTGCGGGGATGTGGCACCCCTTCGCCCCGCGCCACGAGGCCACCGTCCGAGCACGTCATGGTCCATGGCTGCCGCATGAACCGCTCCACGTCTTCGTCGAGCATGTTGTACGACACGATACCCGGCGTGGCCTGCTCGATGAGGTGGAGGGCCGCCGTCAGCGGCTCCTCGTCTCGCTCCGCGGCCACCTCGGCCAGCGTCTTCCCTTCGATCGACGAATCCGGAGCGAAGCGCCGAAACTGGATCCGCTCGGCCCCTCCCCGCCGCTCCAGGTTCTCCACCATGTCGGAGCGGATGCGAGTCCGGAGATCGCTCTGATCGAGGCGGTGCAGCAGCGAGTCGCGCCCGCCGCTTTGCGCCCAGCGGGGCACTAGGGCGGCGGTCAGGCTCGTGGCGGAGGCGGTGTACGGATACTGGTCGGCGAACACCTCGACGCCCTCCGCCCGGGCGCGCTCTACCCGCTGCTCCACGGCCGACGAGAAGCCCCAGACCGGCGGGCCGAGGGCCTTGATGTGGGTGATGATCCCCGGCAGGTTCGCTTCGCGGGCAATCCGGATCACCTCCTCGACGGCCGCGAGAAGGCCAACGGTATAGTTCGATTCATCCCGAATGTGACTCTGGTAGACCCCGCCGTACTCTGAGACAACCCGTGCAGTGGCGATGTATTCCTCCGTCTCCGCGTAGCTTCCGGGCACGTAAAACGGTCCACTCGACAGCCCGAGTCCGCCGGCCTCCATCCCCTTCCGCACGAGCGCCTTCATCTCCGCCCGTTCCTCCTCCGTCGGATCCCGATCCGATGTGCCCATCACCTTCTCCCGAATGGCGCCGTGCGGCACCAGTTGCCCCACGTTTACCCCAAGGCCATGCGCGAGCAGCGAGTCCTGTTGCGCCGCCAGGTCCACGGCCCCGCCACCGTCCGGATTCACGACCACGGTGGTAATGCCCTGCGCCAGCAGTGGCTTGGCCGCACTCAACGATTTTGTTGTGAGCCCCTCCGCGGCGTGGGAGTGGACGTCGATGAACCCAGGGGCCACGTACAGCCCTTCCGCATCCAGCACCGTGTCGGCCACCGCGTCGGACAGATCGCCCACCGCGGCAATCTGCCCGTCGGTCACCGCCACGTCGGCCCGCACCCAGGCCGACCCAGAACCGTCCAGCACCCGCCCGTTCTCGATCAGCACGTCGTACGTCACCTGCGCGGCCACGGGACGGGACGACACGGCTCCGAAGACGAGCGTCAGAACGGCGAGAAGACCGATCAAGATACGCATGACAGTCAAGCGTCCCTGCGGGACGCTCCGTGAGAATTACTATTGTTCAGCCCCTCCACACTTCCTCACCTTCCCCCCTTCTCTCCTTACAGCCCCGACGCCGTGCCGTACCGGCGCGGATCGGCCACCCCGATGCGTCGACCCTCCTCGTCCACGTAGACCATGTGCACACCGCCGAAATACGCGTCGAACGGCGCGAAGGCCTCGATGTCGTACCCCCGCTCCCGGAGGCGGGCCAAGGCAGACGCCGCAATGCCCCCTTCCACCCGCACGACCGAGGTGTCGACCAGCGGATACACGCGGGGCATCTGAACGGCGGTCGCGGGATCGTACCCGTAATTGAGCGTGTAGAGCACCATGTGGACGATGGCGGGCGGGATACGCCCGGATCCGGGGGAGCCCACGACGAGGCGCACGTCACCATCCTCCAGAAGCAGCGTGGGCGCGGTCGAGGAGCGTGGTGTGCGCCGGCCCGCCCGCCGGTTGGCCACCGGACGCTTGTCCGGCCCCGTGAAGTTCATGGCGGCACTGTTCAGGAAGACCCCGTTCTCGTAGATTGCCGAGCCGAAGTAGAGGCCCATCGTTTCGGTGAGCGACACGGCGCGCCCTTCCGCGTCGACGACCGAGATGTGGGTCGTGTGACGGCCGAGCCCGGTCGTGGTGTCGGTCTTTTGCGTCTCAGGCTCGGGTTGAGGGAAGTCGGTGGGCGGGAAGGAATTGAGGGCCTTGCACGCCTCCGGGCGTCCGTTCTCTTCCATCGGCCACGGATTGCCCGCGGCCAGGGAGTCGGGCATCTGTCCTCCGATGAGAGGCCGCCGCTCGTTGGCGAAGGCAGAGCTGGCAAGCCCCACGGCGGGGACGCCCGTCTCATCCGGGTCCCCGATCCAGCGCAGCCGGTCGGCTCGTGCGATGCGGATGGCGTCCACCACCCGTCCGAGCGCCTTTGGATCCCGGTTCGGGGGGCCGAGGCTGGACAGATCGTAGGGATCGAGCAGGTTGAGCGTCTCGATGACCTCGGCCCCGTTGAGCGACGGGGTGGCCGAGAGCACCGTGTAGGGCCCGTAGGTGCCGCAGAGGGGCTTCCGCCAACGGGCCTCGAAGTTGGCAAAGTCTGCCATCGTCAGCGGGTTATTGCCCGCCTGTAGCTGGTCCACGAGGGCGCGGGCCACGGGGCCTTCGTAGAACCCGTCACGGCCCTCGTCCGCAATCCGTTCGAGCGTCCGGGCCAGGTTGGGCCGTTCGAGATGGTCTCCGGCCTGAAGCGGCGTGCCGTCGGGATAAAAGATCGCGGCGGCGTCCTCGTCGTAGGTGAGCCGGTGCTCGTAGTTGTCGATGATGCGGGCGAAAAGGGGGTGCACGGGGAAGCCCGCTCGGGCCAGCCGAATGGCCGGGGCCAGTACGCGCTCCCGCGACAGCGCGCCGTACTTCCTGTGGGCCGAGAGGAGTCCGGCGACCGAGCCCGGCACCGCGGCCATGCGCTCCCGGTTTTTCTGGAGGACCGAATCGGGCACCGCGTTGAGGCCGTGGTCGGGGTCCGCGCCCGCGCTGGCGTAGAAGTCGACGAAGTCGGCGGTCTCCGTCTCCGGGTCCCACAGGGTCATCGAGCCGCCCCCGCCGGGCCCCGACATCATCGGCTCCAGGACGTGCAGGGCAAAGGCCGTGGCCACCGCCGCGTCGACCGCAGTGCCCCCGGCCTCCAGCATCGAGGTCCCCGCCTCCACCGCCCGCGGATGCGCCGCCGCCACCATGCCCCCCTCACTTACGGCGCGCTGGACCGGTAGGCGTGTCTGGCGCATGGGGCGGTCGGACGTCTCGGCCGGGCGGCAGCCCCCCAGAAGGACGGCGACGAGGAGCATTGCGGGGAGCAGCCCCAGACTTCGTTCCCCCACAGTACCGTCCACGTTGAGTGCAAGCACACGATCGGAGGGATGGATACGAAGCGTCGGTGGGACCGCCCCAGGTGCGGGCGGTTCAGTGTGCAGCCTCGACCACGGGCTTTGTGGCAAAGGCCCGGGGCACCGGCAAGTCGGCCATGGTCCGCAACCCCGGCTGGGCCTTCGCGGCCAGCGGCGCGGTATTGACGAGCATGCCAACGGTGGCCGTGTCCCCAAAAATGCCGCCCCGGAAGCGAAGATCAATCGGCGGCTCGCCCTCCACTGTGACTACGTCGTACGACTCGCCCGCGCCCACGTACATCTTTAGGTCAAGCGTCAGCTTGGGCTGTCCATCGATGCGGCCGGTGGCCGAGTGGTGGATGCCCGCTACCTTGCCCGGCTGCACCTGTCGGAAACCCGTGTCGACCGGAGCGTCGGCGTGGACGGGCTGCAGCTCTTCCTCCACCGCATCGAGCGTCCACCCCAGTCCGTCGGCCAGCATCAGGAGCGACTCCCGGAGTCCAATGTGGCCGAACGTACCGCTCGCCTTCTTCTCCTCGAACGACTCGGTCGTGATGCCCGCTCCTACCTTCGCCTGGAGCGGCTCCCGGCGCTCGCTTGCATCGACAACGCGCTCCACGTGGACGGCCTGCACGTCCGTACACACCCCCGTGGCCGTGAGCGGAAGTGTGTCCATGGCATAGCCCGGGTTCACGCCGGTTCCCACAATCACGACGCCCTCCTCCTGCGCCACGCGGTCGAGGCGGTCGGAGGCCTCGGGGGCACGGTCGTAGGGAAAGGAAAGCTCCTCGGTAGACGAGACGACGTGCGCGTCGGCCCGGGCACACTGCACGAGCTGATCGGTGACGCCGTCGAGAAAGGAGGTCGTCGTGTGGAGCACAACGTCCGGGTGCCGGGTCGCAAGAACGTCATCGGCGTCGTCCGAAATGGTGACGCCGGCGGGGGATACACCGTCGCCAACGACATCGGCCACGTCCCGGCCCACCTTATCGGGATCGATGTCGATGGCGCCCACGAGCGTCATCGCGTCGGATTTTTCGAGAACAGTCTGGGCGGTCGCCTGACCGATGGGGCCGAGGCCGTACTGAACGATGCGAAGGGGAGATGTGGTGCTCACAGGATTGTAGTCGACCTAATTTGACAAAAAACTCCGCCCCCGTTGCAAGCGCGGGCTCTGTGCTCCTGAATCACGTAATCATTCCTGTATCATATAATCAAACACGAGCCGAGAAATGCGGGCAAAGGCCGTCACCCCGGCATCCTCGTTCTCGAGATTCTGAGAGAGAAGGATCAGGACGTACGTAGGCCCACCGGGAACGAAGACAATTCCGGAATCATGGTGCAGTCCCGTAATCCAGCCGGTCTTGTGGGCAACCTCCACCGAGTCAGGCAGGCGGGCTGGAATCATGTCGTTGTACTCCTGCTGCTTCAGGATCTGAATCATCTCCTGTGAGGCCGTTTCGCTGACGGCAGTGCCCCGGGCGATACGTTCAAAGATTACCAGCAGATCGTGGGCCGAGGTTTCATTGTTGAGGCCGCGCCGGTAGGCCTTCATGTCCTCCACCCCGCGCCGCACCTGGATGCTGTCGGCCCCGTACCGGCGCATCGTCTGGGTGACGTTCTCAGCCCCTACCTTCTCGATCAGGATGTTTGTGGCCAAATTGCTGCTGGCCGTAATCATCTCACGCATGAGAGTGCGAATGGAGCGCCTCTCCCCAAGGTGATCGTAGAGCTTCTCGTAGCTATCGTCCTCGGGCGTGAGGGAGTAGCGGCTCCCGTCGACGATGCTCCGGAACTCGTTCTCGACCCGGATGGAATCGTCCAGATTGAACTTCCCCTGCTGCGCCTGCCGGTATAGTTCAATCATCACGGGCGTCTTCATCGTGCTCGCCGCGTGAAACATCTGGTGCTCGTTCATCAGGAGCGTCTCGCTGGTGTCATCCAGGTTGCGGACGGCCACGGCAAAGTCGCCGTCCACCGAGTCGAGCACGGCCTGAATGTCACGTTCCAGCACGTCGATGGACTGTGCGTGCACCGAGAGAGGGATGACGAAGAGGGCGAGCGCAATAATTTTCGATCGGATCAGCCCTCGGGAGAATTGGAGTTTCAGCCCCGCACCCAATGCTCTCCACCGCGCATCTCCGAACACCGAGGACCATAAAGACGAACTTGTGTCAGTCACTTCGTGTGTCATTTAGGAAGAGGGGAACGATTGGAGGAGGCATTGCGGGAACAGCCCGTGTATACAGGCACTTCGAGGTCCCCACCGGGCTCTCCCTCACACTCTTGCGACTGATCCCACCAGGGGAGCCATCGAGCGACACATCGGGAACGTTCGATCGGTTCCGGTCAATATCCGAAAGGAGGTACAGTGCACGCCGGATGCGCTCCGTGCTCAGGTCCGGGTTTTGATCAACAGGCGGCTCAAAGTCCAGATGGTCGTAATTGTGGTGCCGGTGGTCCACCCATGCCTCGGGATTCAGAAACGTCGCCACATTACTGAGCGCCGTCACGACTACGTCTTCGAGCTGCTCCACGGCGGGTCGGAGAGTCACATTGATGACAGAGCGATTCTCAAAGGCCCGAACCACCCGCTGATACTTCACAAAGCTGAAGGCCAGGGAGTCGACTTCTTCCGGGACGGTCAGGCTGTATTCTCCCGAGGGATTGGTCGTCGTACCAACGGTAGTGCCGACCGCGGTCACATTCACCCCCGGCAGTGGCTCCCCCGTTTCGCCCTCTGTCACCGTCCCCGACACGGACCGGCTCCTGTGCGTGAGCGACCCCTGCCCCGAGCAGGAAAAGAGCGAGCGTCATGAGCGCGTTCCGTAGCGTCGAGGGCATGACCATGGTAAAGTAGAATAAGAACAGTTCGCGGTCACATGAAGGTTGTCCGTCTAACCATTCTCTTCTCCGAACCGTGCGTGCCGTTTTCCACGGCATTACGGCTCTCCACAGGACACTCAAAGGGCTACCCTTCTCACTTGCACTTTTGCCTACATCCATCGGTATCCACCGCTGGGTGATTTCGGCTACTTCGATAAATGAGATCGTATCCTGCTGTTACCCTTCGTCAAGGTCAGCGGTTTGCGCTGCTCAGACTACTACGGTAACTCCGTCGTGCTGGTAGGTCGTTGGCCGATCCGGGGGCCTTGCCATTCCTATCAGCACTTCCCACGTTTGACGGTTCGTTGGTCTTCTCCCAAGTTAGGTGCTGCCTCGCTAACTGTCCATTAACCCTCCGCTTTGGAGGTATCCCACCAGCGACCGTTGGATCAGGATTCCCGGTCATGCGTCCTACGTTCACGCTATCCAGAACACATGGAATCAATGTTCTGGTCTGGGGCTCACCCACGTCGTGCGCCCGGTCTCCGACATGCACACGTTGCTGTATGGTAGCAGTAGCGGTTCGCCGGAGCGCGGGACCCGATTCCACGACGCTTCTAGACTCCTTCTAAAGCAGTTTAGGTGAGGGGACAAGTTTCCCGTTGGAGACTAAGGCAGTTCGCTCGCACTCACCTTGTTGGGAATGCGCCAAGGGAACCATCTTGGACTTACCTTCGCGGGGTTGCTTATGTCCCGTCACTGCTCGTCCTCAGTTCCCCTTCCTGGGTCAGATTTCTCACCACATGGCCCGTGCCATGCAGCTTCGACCCGTAGGGCGTAGGTCTATTCTGCTAGACCTATTCTCGTAAGTAAAGAACAATATCCGAACCGTCCCTTTCGCGGCTCACCGTAGGTGCTTGTGAAGAACAACTTGCGGGCCGGGCGGAGACCGGGCCAACGCTTCTGCCCGACAGGCCGCAGAAAAAGAACGCGAGAACAATCAGTAATCACGGTATTAAGCACCGGTGACGGAAAAAAGAACCAATGATTGATTTGGGAAGGCACCAATTCACACGTCTTCAGTGTCCACTGTGAATGAACACCCGACCCCCCTCGTCCTACAGTGCGTGGAGCTCGATTCGGACGCGGCCGTTCCCCTGTACCGCCAACTGTACCGGGACCTGCGGCAGGCTATCCTGTCGAGCAAGCTTCTGTCGGGTATGCAGCTGCCCGCCACACGGAGCCTGGCCGAAAAGCTGGACATCTCGCGCAATACGGTACTGGAGGCCTACGATCAACTCACGGCGGAGGGGTACCTCGAAAGCCGGGTGGGCTCAGGGACGTACGTGGCCCAGGAGCTACCGGAGGAGTTGCTCCACGTCCGAGGCCAGTCGCACCTCCATCCGTCCCGCGATCAGGCCTCGGACGGGTCGAGCGGCGCCTCGCCCCTCTCAGCCCGCGGAGAGCTGTTGACCGACATCGAGCTGTCTTCCTTCCGTGCCGACGCAAAGCCCCGCCCATTCCGCCCCGGTCTTCCGGCCCTCGACGCGTTTCCCATCGAGACGTGGAGCCAGCTTACTGGCCGACGGTGGCGAAGCCTGCCGGCCTCAATGCTCGGCTACCGTCAGTCCACCGGCTACCCCCCGCTCCGAAAGGCCATCTCGGCGTACCTGCAGGAGTCGCGGGGCGTCCACTGTTCGCCGGAGCAGGTCATCATCGTCTCGGGCACGCAGCAGGCCATCACGCTCACGGCCCACGTGCTGCTCGACCCCGGCGACCGCGCCTGGATCGAAGACCCGGGCTACCCGCGGGCCCAGGGGGCTTTTCGGTGGGCGGGTGCCCAGACCGTCCCCGTTCCGCTCGACGAGGAGGGTCTGTCCCTGCATCAGGCCCGCTCAACGGACGGAGACGCACGCCTGGCCTACGTAACGCCGTCGCACCAGTACCCCCTGGGCATGACCATGAGCCTGTCCCGGCGGCTGGAGCTGCTGGACTGGGCCGAGCGCTCGGACGCCTGGATTCTGGAGGACGACTACGACAGCGAGTACCGGTACGAAGGACGTCCCATCGCGGCCCTCCAGGGGCTCGACGACGCGGGCCGAGTGATCTACGTGGGCTCTTTCAGCAAGGTGCTGTTCCCTGCTCTCCGCCTCGGCTACCTCGTGGTGCCCGAAGCCCTGGTCGAGTCCTTCGCCGCCGCCAAGTCCCTGGTGGAACGATGTCCCCCCCTCGCTCCCCAGATGGTGGTGACCGACTTCCTCGAGGAAGGCCACTTCGAACGCCACCTGCGACGGATGCGCACGCTCTACGCCGAGCGGCAGTCGATTCTCATCGAGGCGCTGGAGGCGGAGACGGGCGACCAGTTGGACGTCAGTTCCGACGAGGCCGGCCTGCACCTGACCGTTTTTCTGCCGAATGACCTCGACGACCAGGCCGCGTCCGCGGCCCTTCGGAAGCGCGAGGTGGTGGCGCCGCCCCTCTCGTTTTACTCCCAACGCTCGCTCGACCGCGACGGGCTCGTGCTGGGGTACGCCGCCGTCGACGAGGCCGACATTCGGGCGGGGGTCGATCAAATCAGCGAGACGCTGAACGCCTCTGTGAAGAGGTAATACTATCCACGAGATTCTGGTGGGCACTCTCTCTTACCGCCCCCATCTTCCTCCCGTAGCGCCACGGGCACAAACAGTGGAGCAAGGGGCAGATAAAGGGACTGCCCCGGCATTTGCGGTCTCGCGCAATGATCCCTGGTAGATGGTGTGATACCGACTGCCGAAAATCGGTGTACATGTGATCGTTCTGCTCAAAAGGAAGGTC
>NZ_JBDGQQ010000021.1:0-4231 GCF_042218895.1 Salinibacter sp.
GTCGAGAGGTCGCGGATGTACTTGGTGGTCTCCCCGATCGGCTCGTCGACGTAGAAGTCCTCAAAACGCGCCAGTCGCTCGTTGACGGTGGTCTCGTCGAGGCCGTAGGTCTGGCCCACGAAGTGCCAGTACTCATCCGGCGTCAGGAAGTCGATCAGGAACGAGGGGCCGAGGTACGAGCCGGTCCGCTCTTTCCAGTCGAACGCGTCGGCTACGACCTCTCCGCCGAGCCGGACGGTGCCCTCATCGGCGCGGATCAGGTCCAGGGCGAGGCGGAGGAAGGTGGTCTTGCCCGCGCCGTTGTTGCCGACGAGGCCGAGGGCGGTGCCGGACTCGATCTCGAGGTCTGGAATCGACAGTTCGAAGTCTCCGTAGCGCTTCGTGAGCGAATCGGTCGTCAGTCGCATCGGTCAGGCGTACGCCGAGCAAGTAGCGTGCGATGGAGGAGGAGATCAGGAACGAGAGGCCGGCTCAGGTATGCCCGGGGCGGCGCGGTCGTGCCGACGAGCAAGGCGACCGCATCGTAGGGCGCGTGCTCGGGGATGATGTTCCAGCACGGCGCCACCAGGGCCCAGCGCCGCTTCCGAGGAGGCATGGCCTAGCAGTTCGCCGGGCGGCACGGTCGCCGCCGCGCTCCGGACCCGGTTCCGCACATAGCCCACCGAGACTGAGCCGTTTAGGGCCGTGCAGCAGCAACCGTGCGGCACTGCGTTGGCACCTTTTCAAACGTGCTGTCCTCGATACGGCGTTCCTTCCACGTGCCCTCCAGCCGGAGGATTCAGCCGGATCGACAGGCCGTCAGAGAGGAATGATGAGCCGTCCGCGTGAGACGGTGGGCCGTCTCTCCTCCAGCGGCACGGGGTGCCCTGAGCGGCGTAGGCGCAGGGCCTCTTCCCTGTGGCGAAGCGTCCGCGCCGGTCTCGGAGATCGTCCCGCGTGTAGGCCCGGATGGGCTTCGTGGGCTGATGGGTAGGCGCAGCGGTCAAGCACGCTGGCGGCGCCGAAACGCCGGGGACCTGCTCGCGGCCAGGGGCACAGTGCTCGCCTGGCTGACCGAGCGCGGACGCCGCAGGGGCAAGCCCTGAGAGCAAAATTGCGCGCCGGTCAAACGGGGCCCCTCCCCTTCCAGGCCGTCTCCCGCCAGAACGGAGGGACGCGGACCTATGGCGAGGACACATCGCGGCTGAGGGTGTACCTCACCCCCAACGATACCAAGTTGCTCAGCGTGTCAATTGGGGTTTTGTTGTCGATTCCGTCGACTGCCCCATCGCTGAGCATGACACTGGTACGGGACTCAAGAAACAGGGCGGTCTTCTTGTTCAGTACTACGTCGAGTCCGGCCCCGACCGACGGCCCGACGCCCGGGGCGTTCCCGCCGAATGACACGCTCATCCCGGCGTCGAGGTAGGGGGCAACGGTCCAATCTTCCGCCTTGAGCGTGTAGCGACCCAACAGCTGGATCGTGTGCCGCACAGTCCCCAAGTTCCCTCCCTCTCCGGTAAGATCGGGATCCACCGTGAACGGAACCCCAGAAACGAACGGATACTGCCCAAATCGATACCCGAGGCTGGTCCCGAATGCGGGGGAGATCTGGTAGATTAGTTCTCCAGAGAGCACGTACGGAAAAACGTCGCCGTCGGTAAACTTGTCGGCGTCGAACAGAAAGTCATTCCTGTCGGTCACGTCGTCGCCGCTTGCTCCGTCGCCCGCATAGTCCGAGAGCCCAACCCCCGCTTTCAGGTAGAACGTATCCCCGGCACGCTTCTTCTGCGCCTGTACCGGCGCCTGAGCTGCAATGGCCCAGGCGGAAAGCGCACCGAGAACCGCAATCAGCGGTGGGAAGCGGCCAGGAGCCCAACCGCTACCCGTGGAGGCCCGTGCTCGCCCGCATCGTAGAATCGCTCCGATCGAGCGCATCGGGCCGCCTCCGACGAGCCCTGGCAGCCCGGAGTGCTCGACCCACTGTCTCACCTGAGCGATGTGCTTTTCAAGCAGACGGTAAAGCCTTCCGGAAAGGATCCTCCCGATGCATGGCATGGGAAGAGCAGAGGCAATGGCGTAAGTGCAAAGCTGGCCGCAACGGGTAGAGAGACGGTCCCCCGCCGGTACTACTCGCGTGGAAATTGCCTCTGGCAGTGCCCGCTCGGGGCCCGGAGGTCGTCGTAGTCGGTTAGACGCTAGAGCTCCTTTCTAGCCCCAAAAGCGTCAAGGTCACCTCCTTTCCCCGCATCGGATTTTGACTACACCGGAGCCTACGCCCAACAGAGCGGCAGCTCTACGGGTGACCGGAAGCCTACATGTCACACTCTCCGTCCTGCACCGGCACTGAGTCGACGCGGCGGTTCTGCTGAGTGTCCCCCTTCTTCGTGGTTACGCCCTCGACCTCCCCCTCACCGCTGGTCGAAATCCGGGCTTCCGACACGCCGCTGTCCTGGTAGAAGCTCGCTACCGCTCGGGCCCGGTCCGCCGATAGGGACTGCGGATTGCGTTCGTCTGGCGCAGCGAAGCCTTTCACTTGCACGTTCAGCTTCGGGCACTTCGACAGCACGTCGGCGTTTTCCGAGAGGCTCTTTTTCGCCTCCTCGGTCAGGGTGCTGGAGTTTTGCTCGAAGAATACTGTGTTCATCTCGCCGATTGTCGTGCAGACCGCCGGGGGCTGGTTGACGCGCACAGCTACGGTGTCGGTGTCCTTGCCAACGTCGTTGCTGGCGTCGAGGCGGACGGTGTACTCGCCAGGCTCTTCGTAGGTGCGAGTGGTCGATTCCCCGGAGGCCTTGGTGCCGTCGCTGAAGGTCCAGTTGTAGGTGATGGGGCGGTCCCCCTCGACGGTGCTGCTGAACCGGACCGTCCCGCACTCGTCGACAGGATTCGGGGTAGCGTCGATCGACGCAATCACGGCCGGCTGGGGAGCAGGAGTAGCGTTGACCGTACACGACTGGCGTGCCCTCCCTGCATCATTGCGGGCGGTAAACGTCACTTCGTAGGTCCCCGGCTGGCTGTAGGTGTGGGAAACGGTGAGGCCCGACGCGGTCTCTCCATCGCCGAGCCGCCACTGGTATTCCACAGGTCTGTAGACTTCCTCCCCATTGACACGAGCCGTGAGGGTAAAAGACTTAGTAGCGCGTACCTCCTCGGGGCAGTTTAGGACGCGGATCCGCGGTGGCGTCCTGCGACTGAGGTTGTACTTCACCCCCAGGGACAGAGCCTTGCTCAGCGCATCAACGGGGGTTTCGGTGTCAATGCCATCGGCCGCAGCGTCATCTAGGATAAAGCTGGACCGGGACTCGAGAAACAGGGAGGTCCGACTGCTCAGAAGCACGTCGACCCCCACCCCGATAGAGGGGCCGAGTCCTGGGGTGTTGCCGCCAAGTGACACGCCCAGCCCGGCGTCGAGGTAGGGGGCAGCGGTCCAATCTTCCGCCTTGAGCGTGTAGCGTCCCAGAAGCTGTATCGTGTGCCGTACAGTCCCCAGGTCCCCTCCTTCTCCGGTAAGATCGGGATCCACGGTAAACGGAACCCCGGAAACGAATGGATACTGCCCGAATCGGTACCCCAGACTCGCTCCCAGCGCGGGCGAGATCTGATAGCCCAGCTCTCCGGAAAGCGTATACGGAAAGACGTCTCCATCGGTAAACTTCTGGGCATCGAATATGAAATCATAATCGTCCGTCACGTCGTCTACGTCCGATTGCCCGTCGGCATCCCCTGCATAGTCCGAGAGCCCAACTCCTGCTTTCAAATAGAAGGTATCCCCGGCGCGCTTCTTCTGCGCCTGTGCCGGCTCCTGGGCCCGTGCCGACATCCCGGCCATGAAGCCTCCGAGGAGGAGCGTGTAGAGAACCACGAGCAGCGGCCGGATGCGGCCAGAGAAGCAACTGCCGCCCGCAAGAAACTGTCCTCGTCCGTAGCGAATGGGCCGTCGCTTCGCGTGGGTGAGTGTGAGTCGAGACATCTCAGAAATAATCTCTCTAACAGCGTGTGGCATCAGTGGGGCCGTATCTTTCGTAAGCGGTCGAATCTACACATAGCCAGGTCCTGCGCGCGATAATGCACCGTCAGCCTTTCTAGAGGGGTCGCAGGACGTACTCAGACCTAAGCAAGCTACCTGATTGAGGAGTTCTACTATCGATCTGGACAGATGCGCGGGCGACATGCATGTTGGGGCCCTGTCAAGATTGTAGAAAACAGCAGGGCGTTCCGGTGGCCATTCGTGGGATGTTCTTTTTCTTAG
>NZ_JBDGQQ010000022.1:0-9761 GCF_042218895.1 Salinibacter sp.
ACGACGTAAACGGCGATGACCGCCCCGACATGCTCCTCGCGGGCAATGACTTTACAGTGCGGGCTCCCTGGGGCCCCTCCGACGCCGGAAAAGGACTGCTACTCGTGAACCAGGGACACCTCACATTCGACGCCCAGCGCCCCTCCGAGAGCGGCTTCTACGCGCCCAGAGACGTTCGGAATCTGTTGCTCGTTCCCACGCCCGACGCGCCGCTCGTCGTGGTCGGCAATAACGACGGGCCAATCGAGCTGCACGAGATCGACACCGCTCCGCAACAGCGGCCCGTCCAGGTCTCGGAGTAAGCCACGCGGAAACATCGTTGATGCTCTCCTCTGCGGCAAGATGAACTTGTCGCCCCCTCGCGGTCGCCCTTGGAATACAGACGCGCACAGACTATCCGTCCTGCCCGACGGACGCTCTTGATCCTCGGCGCCTGTCTGCTGGGTACTGGTAGCTGTGGAAACGCCGGGTCCGAGGAGTCGGGACCGGCGGGCGAACCGCCCTCCGAAACGTGGCCGGACCGCCCCGACTGAGTCCGGGTGTGGGGCGACGAGCTTGGGCAGGATGAGCTCCCGGACTCGACGAAGTGGCGGTACGAAACCGGTGGGCACGGATGGGGCAACGAGGAACTTCAGTATTACACCGAGGCCCGCCTGGAAAATGCCCGGGTGGAGGACGGACACCTTCTCATTCCGGAATCTACTCGAGATCGCGCACCCAGACGTTGCGGAACCGAACCGGATTTCCATGGTCCTGGAGGAGCAATGGGAGGCGTGACGCGTGCCTCTCGTAGGACGGACGGTCCTTCCACGCCGTTGGGCCCGTCAGCTCAGCATGGTCCTGCACGAGCACCCCGTTGTGGTACACCGTCATGCGGGCAGGCGTCACCACGTCCCCGTCCTCGTCGAAGTGAGGCCGTCGAAAGACGATGTCGTACGTCTGCCACTTCCCCTGCGGCCGCGTGGCGTTCACCAGTGGGGGATACTGCCCGTAGATGGCCGCGGCTTGGCCGTCGGGGTAGGTCGAATTGTTGTGGGAATCAAGGATCTGCACCTCGTACGTCCCCATGAGATACACGCCGCTGTTGCCCCGGCTCTGCTTCTCCCCTTCCACCGAGGCCGGCACCATCCATTCGAGATGCAGTTGCACGTCGCCGAAGCCCCTTTTGGTCTGCAGATCCCCGCTTCCCGGTTTCACCTCAAAATACCCATTTCGCACGATCCAGGAAGGCGTGGACCCATCCGGATGCTCCCACGCGTCGAGGCTCCCACCGTTGAAGAGGACAACGGCGTCTGACGGGGGCGGCTGCGGCGCATCGGGGACTGGACCGGGGTCCACAACGGGCGGTTGGGCACGGGTCGTGTCGTGCACATCCCAGTAGACAGGATTTCGAGACTGCGCGTTCGCCGGCACTGCGAGTGCCGCACCGAGAACGAAAAGCGCGAGTGAGAACAGCCAGGAGGAGGAAGACATCCGACGATTTCGGCGCTCAACCAGACAGAGAACGCGTCGCGAAAGGCAGGTCATACGCTAGGAAGCGTCCATGGATCTCGATAGGTCGGCTCGATGAAGGCATTGGCCTCCGGGTCGTCCACGAATTGTCGGGCCTCGCCATCCCATTCCACGTCGTGCCCCACCCGAAAGGCGACGTTGCCGATGTGGCAACTGACGGCCGTGTCGGCCGCCGCCTCGACCGGAGCGTTCAGCGTTGCCTCCTCCCGGATGGAGTCTACAAAATTCTGCGCGTGGACGTCGAGGCCCCCTTCTCCTTCTCGGGGCGGGATGGGATCGAGCCTGTACTGCTCGTCCTCGATCTCAGGGAGCACCTCCCACCCGTTTCGATCGATGACGAGTGTGCCGTTGTTGCCAACGAAGGCCACGCCGTGGCCACGGTCGTAGGGCCCGTTGCCGACCCCCGCGGCGTGCTTCCACTCCATCGTAACGTCGTCAAACTGGTAGAGGGCCTGTTGAGTATCGGGCGTCTCCCGGGCGTCGCCCGGAAATCCGAATTTACCGCCCGTCGAGGCAACGGACCGTGGAGCGCTGAGCTCCTTCCCAATCAGAAGGTAGTCGAGCAGGTGCACGCCCCAGTCGGTCATCAGGCCGCCGGCGTAGTCCCAGAACCAACGGAAGGTGTAGTGAAACCGGTTGGGGTTGAAGGGACGCTCGGGGGCCGGGCCGAGCCACATGTCGTAGTTCACCCCCTCCGGCACCTCCGTATGGGGCTTCTCAGGCAGGCGCCTCTTCCAGCCCATGTACGCCCAGGCCTTTGTGTGACGAATCCGTCCCAACTCGCCGGATTGGAGGTAGTCCACGGCGTTCTGCCAATGATCGCTGCTGCGCTGCCATTGCCCAACCTGCACGACGCGCCCGGTCTTCTCGGCGGCGCGCCGCATGACGTCGCACTCGGCGATGGTATTGCCCAGCGGCTTTTCGACGTAAACATCCTTTCCCGCCTGGCAGGCATGCACCATCTGCAGACAATGCCAGTGGTCCGGCGTCCCGATGACGACGAAGTCGAGCGCGTCGTCCTCCAGCAGTTGCCGGTAATCGTCGTAGAGGTCCGGCGTTTTGCCAGTACGGTCCTCCAGCTCGGAGGCCCGCTTCTCGAGGACGTTGCGATCCACGTCGCAGAGTGCAACGCATTCGACGCCTTCAATCTTTTGGTGTGCCGCCACGTCGTTCCACCCCATGCCATTGATGCCAATGGCCCCGAAGCGAAGGCGGTCACTCGGGGGCACAGAGTCGTCGGCCGAGGCGGTGTGAGGAGCGGTAGTAGAGAGGCCCGCCCCCGCAAGGACCGTAGAGCCAGTCTCAAGGAATTCGCGTCGGGTGTAGTCGTGCATCGTACGCGTGGGAGCGTGAGAGAGGAGGCGGAGACCTGGCTGTTCTACGCGACCTGGCGGCGCGCCCGCCGCAATGCCCCGACGGCCGGCTCGCGCTGGAGTCGCTCGATCGACCAATCCGGAAACGAGTCCCGGAGCGTGCGGTGGAGGCGCTGGGCATAACCCTGGTTCTGGAGCATGCCCCCGAGCAGGGCGGTGCGGGGGGCAATGTCGTGGATCTGAGCGAGGAGCCACTCCACCTGTTGCGCGAGCTCGGCCGTCTGGGTCGCGAGAATGTCGGACGCCACTGCATCGCCGTCTTCCGCGGCGTCGATGACCATCGGTGCAACGTCCTGAATGGCAATCTCTTCCTGGTAGACCCGGTGGATGAGAGCTTCTCGCGTGTCGATGCCGTACCGGTCCCCGAGGCGGGGACGAAGAGCCGTCTCGGCCCCGCCGTCAAACGCCTCCGCGACGGCCCGGAGCCCGGCCCGTCCTATGGCGTACCCGCTACCTGCGTCTCCCAGAAGGTGTCCCCAACCCCCTGCACGCTGCGTCGTGCCGTCCGTTGCCCGCCCGAACACGACAGAGCCTGTTCCGGCGATAACCACGAGCCCGCTTTCCGATCCAAAGGCGGCATCCAGAGCGATGGAGGCGTCATGCACCACTTGCACGTCTACGGAGAGAGCTTCGTCCGTGAGGGCCCGGCGGAGGCGCGTGGCAATGACCTTCTGTTCGCTGGCCCGTCCAGCCCCGGCGACTCCTGCACAGACCGAAAGGTGTTCGACGGGCTGACGCGAACGCACTACCTCCTGGACGAGGGCCCCCAGGATGCCAGCCGATTCTTCGAGCCCGCTCCGCTGCGGATTGGCGGGAGGGCCCCGTCGTTCGATGCGACCAGAACGGTCGTCACACTGTGCGAGAAGGGAGGTCTTGGAGCCACCAGCGTCGAGGCCAACGGCGACGTGCTTTGCAGCCACGGGGCAAGCGTCAGGGTCGAGGGATAAGGAACCGTGCATGGCGGCGAGGGTCGCCCCGCTGCCACCTCACGCGCACTCGGTCGGGGATCTTCCAAAAGCAGCCCCCACTTGAGCACGAAGCAGGTGTGTTGAAAGACGGAACTGACGGGTCTTTCCGCAAGATGGAAGCGCTCCCACACTGGAACTGGAAGCGGTTCCAGGCTCGTCCGTGCCTTGATGCAGGTCGGGAGACGGAATTATCATGCAAGTGCAAAGGTTCTATACTCCGCGTTCATTCCCTCTGCACGTCTTTCTCGGTGCACGCGTCGGCCCCCTGGTCTTCAGCGACCCCGCTGCACAGTCTCAACCGCGCTTCCGTCCCAAGGCTGCCCTCTCCTCAATGCCCCCGATGCCCCCTCGGCTTGTTCCTTCCAAAGCGCTCCCCCACGGCCCTTCCCCGCCCGGAGACCTGTCGGGATGCAGAGCCCTCCCGATCGTGGGCCTCGCATTGGTTTTCCTTCTGGGGTTCAGTGCTGGATGTGGGGACGCTCCGTCCTCGAACGAGAAAAACGGTGACTCGGACACGACTGCGTCCGTCCAGTGCGAGAATCCTCCGGCGAGCGACGAGCTCCGAGGGGTATGGGTAACGAACGTCGACTCCGACGTGCTGGATAGTCAGGCCAACATTGAGCAGGCCATGACCGTCCTGGCGGATCACAACTTCAACGTCGTCTTCCCGGTGGTGTGGAACGACGCGGCCACAATGTACCCGAGCACCGTCATGGACACGCTCATCGGGCGGTCCATCGATCCGCAGTACGAGGGGCGCGACCCACTTCAGGAACTCGTCAAAGCAGCCCACGAGAACGGCCTCGCCGTCATTCCCTGGTTCGAGTTTGGGTTCTCGTCGTCCTACCAAGCCGAGGGGGGGCCGATTCTCGACAAGTACCCGAGCTGGGCGGCCCGGAACCGGAACGGCGAACTCGTCACCAAAAACGGGTTCGACTGGATGAACGGCTACAAGCCCGCCGTTCAGGACCTGCTGATGGATCTCGTCCTGGAGGTCGTCCGCAACTACAAGGTCGATGGCATCCAGGGGGACGACCGGCTCCCTGCCAATCCGGTGGAAGGCGGCTACTCCGACTACACAAAAACGCTCTACCGGTCGGAGCACGACGGCCAGAACCCTCCCAGCAATCCGCGGAACGAGGCGTGGAAGGAGTGGCGGGCCGATAAGCTGAGCGACTTCGGACGCCGCCTCTACGACAAGGTGAAGGCCGTCGATTCCTCGCTCGTCGTGTCCTGGGCGCCGAGCCCGTATCCCTTCGGCTACAACGAGTACCTGCAGGACTGGCCCGCGTGGATCAATCGGGGCTTTACGGATCTCGTCCACCCGCAGGTCTATCGCCGCGATGTGTCCGAATACAAGAGCTTTCTCGCCACGCAGCGGGCCGACGAGGCAGGGTGGAATGCGGACAAGGTGCTCGGCTTCTATCCGGGCGTGCTCATGAAGGTGGGCGACTACCGGATGACGCCGGAGGAACTGAAGGAGGTGATTCTCACGAACCGGAGGCGCGGCATCGATGGGGAGGTCTTCTTTTTCTACGAAGGCCTGCACGAAAATGACGGCGCTCTGGCCGATGTCCTGAAGAGCTGCTACAGTGAGTCAGCCGATCTTCCATTCGATCCCGCCCACGTGCCGTAAGGGGACAGCGGTCGGCCGACGGCGGACCGCGGTCACTGCCCGGAGTTGAAGGTATGAGTCTGGAATTTCCCGCCCCATACGGATTGCACTCCAGGACGTCCCTTTTGAAGCGCCTCCATTCCCCCGCCGCATGTACTCTCAGGGTGCAACCTTCAACCTTCTAATCTTCAATTTGGAAGCCGTTGAGGCGGGCGGGTCCCTTGAGGCTGAGCAGACAGATCACGGTTCGTAACGTATCACTGAGGTGCTCCCCGCATGGCCACGATCGATTACGTCATCGTCGTCGTCTACCTCGCGGCCCTGATCGGGGTAGGGATGTACCTCCAGTACTGGGCGTCGCAGGGGATCGACAGCTACTTCCTGGGCGACAACGACATTCCGTGGTGGGCCCTCGGGGCGTCGGGCATGGCGTCGAACCTCGACGTGTCCGGCACCATGATCATCGCGGCCCTCATCTACGCCCTGGGCGTGCAGGGCTTCTACATCGAAATCCGGGGCGGCGTGGTGCTGCTGCTCGCCTTCTTCATGATCTTCATGGGGAAGTGGAACCGGCGGGCCCGGGTGATGACGCTGGCCGAGTGGATGGAGTACCGCTTCGGAACGGGGCGGCAGGGACAGGCGGCCCGCATCTTTGCCGCCGTGGCCAATCTGGCGTTCGCCATCGCCACGGTCACGTACTTCGCGCAGGGCGGCGGCATCTTCCTCGGCGAAATTCTGGGGATGGACGCCGACCTGGCCGCCGTGCTGATGATTCTGATTGCCTCTACCTACACCATCGCGAGCGGGCTCTACGGGGTCGTCTACACGGACGTCTTCCAGGGCTTTCTGATCTTCGGGGCCATCCTGTACGTCATCTATCTGGTATTGGGCCACTACGCGCTCCCGCCGGAGTTTGCGGTGTCGGTGCCAATGGGGGACGGGTCGTTCCAGCAGATCGAGACGACGCGGCAGGCCTGGACGGACGTGGTGCCGGACTGGCGGAAGGAAATCCCGGGCAAGTATGGCCAGTACAGCCTCTTCGGGCTCGGCATTCTGGTGTACCTGTTTCGGTCCTGCATCGACGGGATGAGCGGGACGGGCGGCTACATCATCCAGCGTTTCTACGCGGCAAAGGACGAGCGGGAGGCCGGGCTGCTCAGCATGTTCTGGATCGTGCTCATGTCGCTACGGTGGCCGTTCGTGGCGTGCATCGCCATCATGGGCATCAACTACGGCATCACGAACGAGGTCATTGCCAATCCCGAGAAGGTGCTGCCGGTCGTGATCCTCGAACAGATGCCGGTGGGCCTCAAGGGGCTGCTCGTGGCGGGCCTCATCGCCGCGGCCATGTCCACGTTCGACTCGGTCGTGAACGCGGGGGCCGCGTACTGGACGCGCGACATCTACCAACGCTTCCTGAACCCGGACGCCGACGAGCGGACGCTGGTGTGGCACAGCCGCCTCTCGTCCGCCGCGGTCGTCGTCATCGGCATGATCTCGACGTACGCCTTCACCACCCTCAACGACGTGTGGAGCTGGCTCACGCTGAGCCTGGGGGCAGGGCTGCTTATCCCACAGGTCATTCGCTGGTACTGGTGGCGGTTCAACGGGTACGGCTACGCGGGCGGGGTGGCCGTGGGCATGGTGCTGGCGGTGATTCAGCGGATCGTAGCGCCGGAGCTGGCCGAGATGGGGCAGTTCCTTGCCGTCGGCTCGGGCACGTTTGTGGCCTGCATTGTCATCACCTACGCCACGACGCCGACCGATCCGGACGTGCTCCGCACGTTTTACAAGGAGACAAAGCCGTTCGGCCTGTGGGACCCGGTGCGAGAGCGGGTCGACGCAATCGACCTGGACGCCATCCGGGCCGAGAACCGGCGCGACATCCTCGCCATCTGCATCGCGGTGCCCTGGCAGCTGGTGCTGTTTCTGACGACCATGATGGTCGTGACGCGGCGGTGGATGAGCGTAACCGTCCTCGCGAGCATTCTGGGGGTCCTGTCGGTACTCCTGTACTTTACGTGGTACCGGCACCTCGCGGTGTCGGCGGAGACCTCGGCGAAGGTGGAAGCGGAGACGGCGGACCTGTCTGGACGGTGACGTCCGGTCCCCGCATCAATCTCGAACGGTCTCGCCACGGTTCTGAAAGAAGACGATCCGGCGAATTGTCTCTACTTCTGATTCGATCACCACCGGCACAATTTCCTTCTGCTCATGGATCGACGTTCGTTTTTGCAAACGATGGGCCTCGGCACGGCGGGGTGGGCCGTGATGCCCACCGTGTTCGGTCGCTGGTTTCAGGGACGGCGGAGCCGCGAGACCGATGTCGTCGTCTACGGCGGCGGCGCCGGGGGCATCTGCGCAGCGGTGCAGGCGACCCGCCTCGGCGCCGAGGTGACGGTGCTGGAGCCGTCGCCCTGGATCGGCGGAATGCTGACGGCGGCAGGCGTGAGTGCGCTCGACGGCAACAAGCACGGCGCGGGCGGCGGCCTCGTGCAGCGCTTCCGGCAGCGGCTGGCCGACCACTACGGCTCGCTCGACGCCCTCCACACCGGCTGGGTGAGCCTCTACTGCTACGAGCCGACGGTGGGCCACCGTATTCTGGAGGAGTGGGTGGCCGAGGAGGATCGGCTCACTGTACATCGGGGGGTGGAAGCGGTCGGGTACGAGCGGGTCGACCGACGGACGCGCCGGATTGGGGTGGCGCCGACGAAGACGAAGCTGGAGCCCGCCTGCCGCGAGGCGGAGCGCACCGTCACGTGCCGCGTCTTCATCGACGCCACCGAGTACGGCGACGGACTCGCCCTGGCGGACATCCCGTACCGACTGGGCCGGGAGAGTCAGGACATGCTCGGGGAGCCGGCTGCGCCGCCCGAGCCGGACAACGAGATCCAGGACCCCACCTACTGCGCGACGCTCGTGAAGGAGCCCGGCGCTGCGCCGCTCCCGTCCACCCCCGCCGAGCGGGCGCAGTGGAACGCCTTCCAGTGCAGCGTGAAGGGCGACTGTCCCACGCCGGATCCGGACCGCCTCAACCACGACCTGCACGAGTGGAAGAGCTTCATCGACTACGCGGCCCTGCCCAACGACAAGTACCTCCTCAACTGGCCCTTCCACGCGAACGACTTCCCCGTCACGCGGCGCTTCTACGAGGACCGCTACGTGCGTCACCAGCGGCTGCTGGACGCCAAGCGCCATACGCTCCAGTTCGTGAAGTACATGCAGACGGAGCTCGACCATCCGGAGTGGCAGATTGCGACCGACGAGTATCCGACCGACGACCACCTGCCGCCCCTTCCGTACATCCGGGAAAGCCGGCGCATGGTGAACGACCGGATGATGACGCAGCAGGACGTGGTGCCGGAGGGCGACAATCCGCGGGCGCCGACGATCGACAATTCGATTGCGGTCGGCGACTACTTCCTCGACCACCACCACGCGAAGGCGCACCTGCCGCCCGGCTGCCGGCTGGCGGAGGACTACCCGGACAACGCGCCGTTCCAGGTCCCGCCGTCGGTCTTCTTCCCGGACGTGGACGACCCGAGTTTCATGGCGGGGGAGAAGAGCATCGCCGTCTCCCACATCGTGAACGGCTGCACGCGCCTCCAGCCCGTCGTGATGCTGATGGGACAGGCGCTCGGCGTTTACGCGGCGCTGGGCACGCAGGACGGCACCACGCCCCGAGATGTCCCCATGGACCGCGCACAGGACCGGCTTCTCGACGCGGGCTGTCCGCTGTACATCCTGTACGACGTGCCCGCGGGCCACAAGCTCTTTCGTCCCACCCAAGAACTCGCCCGCGCCAGGGTCCTCCGGGCCGACGATCCGACCCACCTGAAGCCCGACGAGCCGGTGCCCGCGGACTGGGCCCGGAAGTGGACTCGTCGCGCTGATCGGCCTGACGCCGTTCGGCAGGAAGAGGGACCGCTCCGGCGCGAGAATGTGGGCCGTGCGCTGCGCGAGCACCTGCCGGACGCCGATCCGGTGCCGCGGGGGGCGTTCGTGGAGGCGCTGCACGCAGTCCTCTCATAGATCCTCGACGAAACGGCCGTTTATGGACGGGCGTTCGAGTGTTGAAAGCGGCCTTTTCACCACACGCCCGAGCCCATGTCCAAAACTTTGACGATTGACGTTCCGGACGAGCTTTACGCCCGCCTCGAACGCCAGGCCAAGCTCAACCAGCGCAGCATCCCTGACGAAGTCGTCCGGCAGTTGGAAGAGACCGACGATGCGGACGACGTGGACCGCGACGCTCTCTGGGAGCGGATTGATCGGCTTCGAGAGGAAGGGCCG
>NZ_JBDGQQ010000023.1:0-4279 GCF_042218895.1 Salinibacter sp.
GGCTGATTGCGCGCGTCGGCGTCGACCGGCGAGTCGTCGAGGCTGTAGACGACGTACTGGCCGCCGGGCGACGGCGCGAACTCGGTAATCTGGTCGTCATTCTCCGTAACCCGGGTGACCTCCTCGGTCTTGACGTTCACGGTGAAAAGGCGCACCGGCCGGAAGAGGGTCGTGTCCTCGATGACATCGGCGTCGTCCTGGGTGGTCTCCAGGTGGTTCTCGTAGCGTGTGTTTGCCTCCCGCGCGGTAAAGAGAAGGCGATTGTTGTCGAGCCACCGCGCGCCCTGCACGCCGTGCTCGACGGACGTGATCGCCTCGGGTGCCCCGCCCCGTGGGTCGAGCCGCCAGATCTGCGTGCCACTGCTCTCCTCCTGGCCGGTGTCCCGGGACGAGAGGAACGCGATGTGGTGCCCGTCGGGGCTCCAGCGCGGAGCCTCGTTGTTACCGGTGCGCGTCAGCCGGATCGTGGCCGTCGAGTCGCCGCCGTGGGGATTGTCCCGGTAGGTGAGGTACACGTCCGACTGCGTCTCGTCGGCCTCCGGGTCGGGCGTTTCCTTCACCCACAGCACGCGGTCGCCCTCGGGCCCGATGTCGACATCCTCCAGGGACCGCTGCCCGAGGACGTGGTCGACTGTCCAGGGCCCCTCGTCGGAGGACTGGGCCTGGGCGGGCAGCGTCAGGAGCAGGGTGAGGAGGGAGAGGAGGGTAGCGCGCATGGTGGAGGATGGGGAGATTGTAGAGAGCTTTCTGAAAGACACCGGGAAATTGCAGGGGAACCGAAGTCAAAGATTCCATGCCCCACTACCGTAATACGCCGGTCCCCCCCGCTGGCAGGTAGATACACCAGGAACCGCAATCAGCATGCCGCCGAGTCGTTCGTACCGCCGAGATAGACGGCATTCGTCAGCAGATCGGTGGGCCTGTCGGCCGCCCGACGATCGGGCCTCGCTTGAGGGCCTCGTTCGAAGGCCCAGAGAGGCCGCTCGGTCGCTTTCATGACGGGCAATTCGCTGCCCGATAGCAACCGATAACGCTCTATCGGTCCTTACAGTTGTTTGTAGGCCGAGATCCGGTGTCGCGGAGGGGGGCTGGTCCTCTCCATCGGCGGTTTGCCCGGGGAAGCTCTCGCCCGGGGAAGCTACTCTGCCTCGCGGTACGCTCGGATCCAGTCGACTTCAAGCCGGAACGGGCCGCCTTTTCCATCGATGATATAGATCCCGATCGACTTCACGGCCGAGAGGTCGAGCGGATCGGCGCTCACCGGCTCCCCGTGTGCGCTCTCCTCCAGCGCGTCGAACGGGACACGGACCGTTTCCCATGAGCCGCTCGTCGGGAACGATCCGCGCCGGGTCACCTCGCGGCCTCGGCTTTCGGTCCCGTCGCTCACGTCGAGCTCAAACGTGCGCCCCCCACCGCGGACGCGGAGCTCGATCCCATCGTAGCCGGTGAGGTCCACCTGCCGGCCTGCACGAACCGACGAAAACCCGCCGCCCTCGGTTACCACCTTTCCGGTGAACACGAGCGCACCCTCGGCCACCTCGGCGGAGCCCGTCGAGCGACCGCCCATCACGCGGTCGCTCTCGACGCGCCACCGGGCTCTGCCCTTGCCTTCGAAGTCAAAAATCATCTTCGGCGAGACACCTGCACCTTCAGCACGTGGGGCGCCTGTTGCTTGGGTTCCCGTCGACTGAGCAGAGGCCGGTGTGCTCCCAGCACCTGCGGCGAAGAGTAGAGGTGCGGCGACAAGGAGAAGCGCGAGAAGACGAGACATACAATCTGGAACGACAATTTGGCTGGAACGACAATTTGGAACGACCGGGATCAGGAAATATGACGATCGGGAATCTGGAAAGGATGAAGTTCTGTCGGGCCTGCGAAGGCACGACTCAGGGACATCAGGTTTCCTGATTTGAAGGGTTCCTGATTTGAAGCCTTCCTGATTTGACAAGCGGCCATGACTGGTGTGCGGGTGCCGTCCGCGAGTCACGCGGCCCGGGCTGCCGGGGACTCCTCGCGCGAACGGCCGGCTTGTCGGGCTAGTAATCGGCCCCCGAAATCCAGGGCGAATCGAGCCGGTCCGGAGGGCAGATTCAACCGGTGGGCGATAGCCGGCGGGCGTGCGCGTTCCTACTCCTCCACGACGCTGATCGACTCCACGTCCTTTTCCGAAAAACGCACGGTCTCCCCACCGGCCGTGTCGATCTTGTATCCCTGGCGGGTTTTGCGAATGTCGTCTTTCGACTCGACCTGGAATCGGGTCTTTCGCAGATCTGTGGTGGTTACTTCGGCAACCAGCATCTCGCTGGGCGTTTCGCCTCGAAGGCGATAGGTGAGGAAGGTGGGCGGTAGCACGTCGGATTGCAAGCGAGCCTGGGCGGCCTCCCTGGGCAGACCCGGAGCCCCTGCCGTCTCGTTTCCGACCCGACTCCAGTTGCAATCACGTCGGCTGAGAAGTACGTTCAGCGCCGACGGTTGGCGTATCATAAACCAAAGTCTGATACGCTGTTGGCCTGTTTCAACTCCGGGCCCGAATGTCGCACCGCCGTGGTCCGTAGCTGAGATGTGCTTGACAACGCCCTTCATCGATCATGGATACCGAGCCAGTCCCTTCAGTTCTCGATCGGAACCGGTACGCAGAGCACCCAGAAGCGAACGAAGTGCTCAACTTCCTCGCCGATTCGGTGGCTGAGGTCGTGAACATGGGCACCCATGTTCATCAGTGGCTTCAGAGGGAAGCGTCGAAATATAGCCTGATATACGATCCCCCTCTGCTACTGCTGCGGCACTACCTGGAGATGATTGATGCGTGCTCAATCTTGCTCCGAGAGGGTGCGTCACGGCCAATGAAGGCAAACCTACGGGGAGCCCTAGAAGCTTACCTGCAACTCGAGTATCTGATGAGCGAGGAGGGAAACCTCGAAAGACGTAGCAGGGACTACATTGCCTGCCACCTCCGCAGGCAGCTGAAACGGCTCCGAAAAATGGATCCCGACACGCAGTTGGGTAAGCAGTTTAGAAGCAAGCTGGGGGAAGGTGTCCTTGAGAACTCTTCCTTGGGGGAAATAGGTGACCTTGAAGCGCGGCGCGAAAGAATCAAGGATCGGCTCTCGACCGAGTATGGTGACTCGGACAGGGCCTACAAAGAGCACCGAGAGAAACGTGGGAGTGGAACGGTGAAATGGTACCAACTCCGCAATGGACCACGGAGCCTCGTAGAGCTTTCCCAAGCTGTCGATGAGGAGCGGATATACGTAGTGTTCTACCAGAGCTTCTCCGGCTCCGTGCATGGAAGCAGCATCTTCCAGGAATTTTTCCAAGAAGATGGTGAGGACTTGTATCTGAACCCCCTTCGCACGCCCCGTGGGGCGACGACACTCACGTCAATAGTCATGACTCTCTCGTGTCGAACGTACAGGCACATCATCGAGTGCTTCGTGCCAGGAAAGATGCCGAAGCTGGAAAGTTGGTACGAGGACTATGTGATGAAGCAGGTCCGGAAAATTCAAAACGTGGAGTTAGATTTCTCATCCGACGAGGACAGCTGATTCTCTCTCCGGGTACTTTGCCTCCAGGTCTGGTGGCTTGGAAATCGGCTTGCATCCCGACCACAAACGAGCTGTGATTGACGTGCAAGTAGCATCGGATAAATCCAGTTGGACGGGTTTGTCTCCTTACCCCAGCATGCTCGTTGTGACTCTGCAGACGCCTGGGCCGGGAACGTCCCTTCGATCAATGAGCGTCGACAAAACGAGCTTTCTGGACTTCGAGTCATGGTAGACCTCCAGACGTAATCTCGGAACAGTGGATTCTATACGGTGATCTCCACGGGATTTCCGTCCGGGTCCAGCACGACGCTCTCGTAGTAGCCGTCGCCCGTCCGCCGCGGCCCCCCAACCACTTCGTGGCCGTCCTGGCGAAACATTTCTGTTAGCTGGTCGACCACCTGCTCGGAGCCGACCGAAAAGGTCACATGGGCCTACCCTTCCCGCTCGGGGCCCTCCGGCACAGACACATCAGGGACCGTGGGCTTGTGCATGAGTTCGAGCCGCGCACCAGTGTCAAAAAAAGTGCGAAGCAAACTGCCGAGTGTTTTCGGGGAGTGAGTTACCGAAGAGGATCAGAAGGCGGATTTGAGGCACTTTCTGACCCATTTTCTGACCCACCCACAAAAGAAGAGCCCCTGAGCCGCCATGAGAGGCGATTCAGGGGCTTACATTGTGGAGAGTAGGATAGACACAACTCGCGCTACCCATCGGCAAGGCGCAATTGCCTTGCTCAA
>NZ_JBDGQQ010000024.1:0-3264 GCF_042218895.1 Salinibacter sp.
AGAACACCAGGATTTTTCTTGTTTGCATTGGAAAACTACGTACGATTGCCAAGAATTCGGACGAGTATGCATCCGGCCCGTCTTCTCCCTACCTTGGTTAACCACGCGCACGAGTTTGTCTCCTGTAGCGGTGCCCCCTCGGATGCCCGAAACTTGGCATTTCTGGTTCACTTGCGTCTTCGCAGTTGCCCTTGCCTTCGGTGCTGCGGCTCCTAGTGCGTCGGCACGGGCTGCGGGTGGCTTGGAGGCTGAGATTCGGGGCTCCTCTTCGTCGACTTCCACAGTTCCCCCCGGCGACTCGGCGCTCCTTGGCGTCGTCTGGACACCCCCCTCCTTGCCCGACTCGGCCCTCCGCGAACTGGCCCGGATCGACGCCCTCGGCGCCACGGCCGTCCGCCTGACCCGGCTTCCGTCCCGCCCCGTCGCGGCCCGCGCCGACACGCTCGGGCTTCGCCTGTTCGTCGATCTTCCTGTTTCTTACGTGGCGGCCCCGCGGCTCTCGGACGCGCTCGCACAGGTGGCCCCCACCCTGGATCGACTCGTCACCCTCGCCCGCAAGCACGCCTCGATCACCCACGTCGGGCTTGCCCATACCACCAACACGACGGTGCCGGCCGCCTGTGAAACGCTCGGCCGCTGGACCGAGCGCGTCCACGATCGAGAGCCGTCCCTCCGCACCTATTACGTCACGCCGTTCGCCGCCGCGGTCGACCGCTGTGCGGACGCGGTCGACCATCCCCTTGTGGACGTACGCGCATCCACACGGCCCGTGGCTCGGTGGGAGGCGTGGCGGGCCCGGTCGGCGCCGGTCGGGATAGGCGCAGTGGGCACGTGGGTGCGGCCCTCGGCGGCCCCTGGACTGCGGGTGCCCCACTCTCCAGAGCGGCAGGCCCGATACCTGGAACGGGTGCTCTCCCAGGTGCTCGACTCTACGCAATCGCCCCCACCAGTCGTGTTCATTGCCCGCTGGAAGGACCGAGCATCGCCTGTACTTCCCTCCCGACGGTACGGGCTACATGCCCCCGATGGCACGCCGCGCCGCGCGGCGGGGGTCGCCCGCGGGCTGTACACCGGAACCCAGCGGGTCTTTGCCTTCCCGGCGGGACCCCGTCCGAACACGGACGCCCTCGGCCTCCTCGTGCTCGGCTGGGGCCTCGTGGCCCTCCTCGGAGGACTTTACGCCCGGCATCTCTTCGTTCGCCGCACCGTGGCTCGCTATTTTACGGCCCCAGGCTTCTACCGGGACGCGCTCCGCGAGGGCCACGACCTGCCTTCCGGAACGAACGGAGCGCTTCTTGGCGCCGTGGTCGGGGCGCTCGGCCTTACGGGCGTTCGGGCAGCCCGGCTGGCTGCGGGGCAGCCCGGCACAGGACGCGTGCTCGCTGCGGTGCCCTCTGGGCTCCGGACGGTCCTCGCGGGGGGCATTGAACACCCGAGGATGACCGGCATCATCGTCGGGGGCGTTGTGCTCGGGCTGCTCTTAATCTGGATGACGGCCCTCGTGGCCGTCGCTCGGCGGTGGACGCAGTTCTCGCCGGCACAGGGCCTAATGCTGCTAGCGTGGCCCTGCTGGCCCGCCTTCGTGGCCCTCCCAGTCGCTCTTGCCGCGGCCCCCGATTCGCTTCTTTCGCCGTCCCTCCTTGCACTTTTCCTGCTAATTGGGGGCGGTTTCACCCTCGTTTACTTCACCGCCCGCGTCCTTTTCGACTACTGGATCGTGACGGGGCTTCCGGGATCCGTCGTCGTCCTGCTGGCCGTGCCCAGTCCTCTCATTCTCGGGACCGGCCCCCTTTTCGTGCTCGCATGGCAGTACGGCGTTCCCCTCCGGCTCCTTTGGCACCTTGCCCTCCATGCGTGATGGGCGCCCGTCTGTGCGGGCCGCGCCTCCCAGCTCACTACAGCGCCCAGGTGACCATTTCGGGATACAAGATCATGGCGAGCAGGCCGATCAGCTGGATCACGATAAAGGGAATGGCCCCCCGGTAGATCTGTGTGGTTTTCACCTCATCGGGCACCACGCCCCGCAGGTAGAAGAGCGCAAACCCGAAGGGCGGGGTTAGGAAGGAGGTCTGCAGGTTCATCCCCACCATGACGCCGAACCAGACGAGGGCGGCATCGGCCGTTGCCCCAAAGTCGGGCGGCAGCAGCCGGGCGGCGGGGCTTTGGAGAAGGGGAATGATGATGAACGCGATCTCGAAGAAGTCGATGAAGAACCCCAACAGGAAAATCGACAGGTTGGCCACGACGAGGAAGCCGATGACCCCGCCCGGGAGATTCGTCAGAATACTCTCGACCCAGAAGTCTCCCCCCAGCCCGCGGAAGATGAGCGAGAAGGCGGTGGACCCGACGAGCAGAAACATGACCATCGACGTGAGCCGCAGGGTTTCGTCCATGGTTTCCCGGAGGGCCTCCATGGAGAGGCGGCCGTTGACGGCCGCAAGCGCGATGGCCCCGACGGCCCCGAGGGCACCCGCCTCCGTTGGCGTGGCGAAGCCCTGGAAGATGCTGCCGAGCACGAGCACGATCAGCAGAAGCGGCGGCATCATCACGAGCAGCACCCGCTTCAGGAGACGCACCGGGGCGATGTCACGGGCTTCTTCGGGAAGAGCGGGGGCCGCGTCGGGCCAGATGAGCGCCACGCCGCCCGCGTACAGGGCATACAGGCTGGCCAGCGCGATCCCCGGCACGAGGGCTCCGATGAACAAATCGCCAACGCTGATGCCGAGTTGGTCGGCCAGCACGATGAGGACAATGCTGGGCGGGATGATCTGCCCGAGCGTCCCCGCAGCCGTGATGACCCCGGACGAGAGCTCCTCGGAGTAGCCATACCGGAGCATGACCGGCATCGAGATGAGCCCCATCGCCACGACGGACGCTCCGACGACGCCGGTGGCCGCCGCCAGCAGGGCCCCCACGAACACAACGGCGATGGCGAGTCCGCCCCGGACCGTCCCGAAGAGTTGCCCAATGGTGGTGAGCAAGTCGTCTGCGAGGCGCGACTTCTCCAGCATGGTGCCCATGAAGATGAAGAAGGGCACCGCGAGCAGGATGAAGTTCGACATGATCCCGAAGAGGCGGGACGGAAGGGCCTGGAGGAGTGTCCAGCTTATCATCCCGGCCTCGACCCCAATCACCGCGAACACCAAGGCGGTTCCGCCGAGGGCAAAGGCCACTGGATACCCCGAAAAGATCAACAGAAGAGCCCCCGCAAACATCAGCGGGGCGAGGAGATCGGCACCCATGGGAACACGTATCGTATCTCCA
>NZ_JBDGQQ010000024.1:3364-6892 GCF_042218895.1 Salinibacter sp.
TCGATGTCGTAGCCCCGTAGCACGGCAATTTCTCGGATCATGAGAGCCGCCCCCTGTGCCATCAGCAGGAGGAGGGCAAGAGGGATGGCCGTCTTGATGGGATAGCGCGGCAGGCCTCCGGGATCCGGCGACTGCTCGAGGGTCGCCCAGGATTTGATGACGAAGGGGACAGCGTGCCACAGCACGGCCGTGCAAAAGGGGACTAGGAAGAGCACGGTGCCTAGCACATTGATCCAGGCCTGTCCCCGTCGGGAAAGCCGGCTGTACAGTACGTCGACCCGCACGTGGTCGTCGTGCTTCAGTGTGTAGGCCGCGCCGAGCAAGAACACGAGGCTGAACAGATACCACTGCAGCTCAATCCACATGTTGGAGCTCAACCCAGCGCCGATGTACTTGCCCAGATAGCGAACGATGGCGTTGAAGGCCCCCACGCCTACCATTCCCAGGGTGAGCCAGTACAGCGCGCGGCCTGCCTGCTCGTTCACGCGATCGATGTAGCGGGCCCATTGAAGCCAGCGGTCCATATCAGTGGGAGGAAGGGGACGTTTTCAATTCCAAGCTGGGCGGTCCACAGCAAGGGTACGGTGCGAGCACCGAATCCTCAAATGCCCCCTGGTCATCCCGGGCTCGCAATAGAAAAGCCGTCCCCGGTCTGGAAGGACCGAGGACGGCTGAACGGAATGCTCGGATGAGCGGTGCCGGGTACTATGCCGCCACCTCATCGGGGCCCGTCTCGATCGGGACCCCCACGAGATTGCCCCACTCGGTCCAGGAGCCGTCGTAGTTGCGGACCCGGGGATGACCCAGCAGTTGCGAGAGTACGAACCAGCTGTGGCTCGATCGCTCGCCGATGCGGCAGTATGCGATCGTCTCCTTGTCGGGCGTGATGCCCCGCTCTTCGTAGATCTCCTTCAGCTCATCGGCGCTCTTAAAGGTGCCATCCTCGTTGACGGCCTCGCTCCAGCTGATGTTGTGGGCGCCAGGAATGTGCCCGCCGCGCTGGGCGCCTTCGTTGAGGCCGTCGGGGCCCAGCTTTTCGCCGCTGAACTCTTCCGGGGAGCGCACGTCGACGAGCTCCACGTCGTCGCGCTCAAGGGTCTGCTGGACGTAGCCGGAGAAGGCACGAATGGAGTTGTCAGGAGCAGAGGCTGTCCAGTCGCCACGCTCCAGGTCCGGCTCCTCGGTAGTGAGCGGGCGGTCCTCAGCGAGCCATTTCTTGCGGCCCCCGTCGAGGACGAGGACGTCGTCGTGGCCGTAGTACCGCAGTTGCCAGAAGGCCCAGGTGGCAAACCAGTTGTCGTTGTCGCCATAGAGGACGATTGTCGTGTCGTCGTCGATGCCCGACTCGCGCAGCAGGTCCTGGAAGTCCTCCTTCGAGGCCAGGTCGCGCGTCTGCGTGTCGGCCAGTTGTGTTTCCCAGTTCCAGCCGACGGCGCCGGGGATGTGGCCCTCGTCGTAGGCAGAGGTATCTACATCGACCTCCACGAACTGCACGTCGGGATCGTCGAGATGATCGGCCGCCCAGTCGGTGGAGACGAGAACATCGGGGTTTGCGTAGGTACTCATGGTTGGGATTGGGTTGGTTCGGGTTCTGTGCTCAGGTGTTGGGGGATCGAGAGAAATCGTGAAGCAGGGATAGAGGGGTCGCACCTAGCCGGAGGAGTCCGTCGGCGACGCGTGCATGAGATAGGCCGGGGATCCAGAGGACGATTGAACGACCCAGGAGGACAGTGCTGCCCCGGATCGGACTCACTTTTGCGACCCGGGACGGAGGGCCAGAGTTGTACTGGCCAACGCCCCCCTCCGACACGGTTGGTCCCGTCGCGCGAGAACTGCCCGCCACGGAAGCTTCCCGTGTACGGCTAAGGCTCAACAGGAGAGCTCTATCCGCGACAAGACGCCGTCATGCAACAGCCCAAACACGAACAGAGACACGCTGGCGCAGCAAGGGTCCAGACAACAGACGAGAAGTGGGAACTGCGCACGTCGGCGTGACGCATGTGCATGAGGGCGTGTGGAAGAAGTACGAACTGACTGCTGCGGCGGTGCAGCTTTAGTCTAATGACATCGATTCCAATCTCGGCATACGTGACGGGTTCCGACGCAGAGAGTGCACGTGGGGGCTTGATCGGGGAACCACAAAGACGTTACGCTTCGTCGTCGGCGTACTGATGGGCCCGCTTGACCACGTCCTCGTCAAAATCACGCTCCCGCCACTGCTCCAGGCGCTCGGCGATCGTTTCCTCGTAGCCCTGCGCGCTGGGCTCATAGAAGTAGGTGCCCTGCATCTCATTGGGCAGATACTGCTGGGGCGTGTAGTGCTCGCGGTAGGCGTGCGGGTACTTGTAGCCCTCGCCGTGTCCCAGGCCTTCCTTATCACGATTTGCATCCTTCAGGTGCTGCGGAATGTCCTCCGTCTGCTCCTCCCGGACGTGGTCGAGGGCGTCGAAGTAGGCGAAGGCCGTGTTGCTCTTCGGCGCCGTGGCGAGATAGAGACAACACTCCGCAAGCAGGAACTGCCCCTCCGGCATGCCCACGTACTCGAATCCCGCGGCCGCACTTTGTGCCACCCGCAGGGCCTGCGGATCGGCCAGTCCCACGTCCTCGGCGGCAAAGATGAGCATGCGACGCAGGATGAAGCGCGGTTCCTCCCCGGCGTACAGCATGCGGGCGAGCCAGTAGAGGGCCGCGTCGGGGTCCGAGCCGCGCAGGCTCTTGATGAAGGCGCTGATGGTGTCGAAGTGCGCGTCCCCCTCCTTGTCGTACAGGACCGCCCGCTGCTGGATGGAGTCCTCGGCCACCGGGAGGTCGATGTGGACGGTGCCCGCAGCGTCTGGATCGGTGGTTTCGACGGCCAGCTCCAGGGCATTGAGCACCGAGCGGGCGTCGCCGTTGGCGGTGTCGATGAGGTGATCGAGGGCGTCTTCGGTGATCTCTACGTCGCGGTCGCCGTAGCCGCGCTCGTCGTCCGTGAGTGCCATGGCCGCCACCTGGCGCAGATCCTCCGCGTCGAGCGGCTCCAGCTCAAAGACCCGCGACCGGCTCACCAGCGCGTCGTTGACCTCGAAGTACGGGTTCTCCGTCGTGGCCCCGATGAACGTGACCGTACCGTCCTCCACGTGGGGCAGCAGGGCGTCCTGCTGGGCGGTGTTGAAGCGGTGCACCTCGTCGACGAACAGGATGGTGCGCCGCTGGTGATGCCGCAGGCGATTCTTCGCCTTCTGAACGGCTTCGCGGATGTCGTTGACGCCCGAGAGCACGGCGTTGAGCGACGTGAAGTGGGCCTCCGTCGTGTTGGCGATGATGCGGGCGAGGGTGGTCTTGCCGGTGCCGGGCGGCCCGTAGAAGAGGACCGACGTGACCCGGTCCGCTTCGATGGCGCGGCGCAGGAGCTTGCCCTCCCCGATGAAGTGCTCCTGCCCTACGAACTCGTCGAGCGTGCGGGGTCGCATGCGATCCGCCAGGGGGGCACGGTCCTGTCGGGCCTGCTCGGCCTGTTCGTCGAAGAGATCGGGCATTAGAGGTGCA
>NZ_JBDGQQ010000025.1:0-21839 GCF_042218895.1 Salinibacter sp.
GTGCGCCCGGGAGGTGGCTCGGCTGGAAGGACAGCCGGCGGCCGAAAACACAGAGGCCCCAGGCGCCGGGGCAGAGACCTCCAGCTCGGACTCCGGCACCGGAAACGATGAACGACAATGAAACTCACGGGGACCGTCGTGGGAACGAGGGACGCTCGCGTCATTCTGATCTCCCTGACCGCTTCGTTTTCAACTTCCCCTTGAGACTGAGTCCCAACTCGCAGCTGTGCCCTTCCTCCGCGGTGCAGGACAGCCGAATTATGCGCTTTCACCCGACTGCGTGCACCGTTCAACACCACACTCTCAAATTCGGAACTCCCCGATCCCATGCCCACCGCAGCCCCCTCTGGTTACAAACTGGAACGCAGATGGTCCCTCACGCACTTTCTGATCGGAGTTTTTGGGGCAACGGCCATCCTGGGCGTGATGGCGAAGATTTTCAATTTCCAGGCGGAGGTGTTTGGATATCTCGTTACCTGGAAGCCGGTCGTGCTCGTCGGGTTTATGGGCGAGGCTATCGTCTTCATCCTCATGGGAATGATGCGGGAGATGCAGTACGTGGCCGTCGACGAGGAGGACTCCCGGGAGACGACAGGACTCGAAGAGGACGTTCATTCCTCCGATCTGAAAGAGGCCGAGGAGACACTGACCCAAGAGACCGAGCGTCTCGCGGAGGAGATCAAGTCGGCTCACGAGTCCCTCGAGGAGCAGATCAGGGCGATGGAGCAACTTAGCACGCTTCGCGAACACTTACAGCAGGCCAGTGAGAGCCTTTCGGAGCAGTCCGGAGTGTTGGAATCCAACATGGAAGACCTGCAGACCCTGTACGAGGCCCAAATCCCAATGACGCAGTCCGTAGAGGAAATTCAGCAGAAGCTGGCCGAGGAATCCGAGAAGTTGAGCAACGAGATCGCCGAGACCCGAAAGGCGATGAAGGCCCTGCGTACTCAGTTCGCCCAAACTGCCCGTCGCTTCGAACAGTTCAACGAGCCGTCCCCCGCGGCCGAACGGACAAACTCCACAACGAAGTCTGCCTAACAGACCCGCTCTAGTACCTTGAATCGGACAAAGGAGCTTCGGTACTACGTGATGCTGGCGCTGTACTTTCCGATTCTACTGTACGCCGTCAGCACGTTCGACGTGTCCGAGGAAACATATGCCGTCAAAGACTACCAGGCCGTGGCAGTGGGGGAGCCCACTGTTGTGCTGGGACAGCCATTTGAGGCTCGGGCCTTCCTAGCAGCCCGACGCCTGACGACGGCCGGAGAAGACAAGAAAGCGCTTCGGCCCCAGCTCGTCCCGCGCGGGGACCTTTCGGCGCAGGGCGACTCGCTGCTGGTCATGAACACCAGTGGGCTGCTTCCTCCCGGAAAAGATCAGAAGCGCGTGTCCTATGGGGCCTACTTCAAGGTTCAGCAGTTGGGAGGCGCGACCCAGCGGTTCCCCGTATCGGGCTCCTTCACGGTCCGTCGCCCCGAAATTGTCGCAAAGACCGAGACGGCACAGGCGCTGTACCGCCACACCCTCAACCGCATTCGTCTCTCAGTGCCGGGCATCTCGAACCAGTCGCTCCGCATCGAGGGCCCCGCCGGGTCGACTTCGGGAACGACGCTTTCAATCAGCCCGTCCGGCGACGCGGTCACGGTGGACGTGTACCTGCGCCGGTCCGACGGCGAAGACCTGCGACTCGGCCAGCGGAAGTTCTCTGTGATCGATCCGCCGCGTCCTCAGATCCGGGTATTTGCCCCTCAGGGCGAAGTGACGAGCGGCGATCCTCTGGAGCGGCGCCGAGCGGTGCTCCGGTTTCGCGTTGAGCCGGACCCGGAGTTTCGAAGTCGGTACCCGGAGGACGCACAGTATGAGGTCACCGAGGCTACTGTGTACCTTCGTCGAGGCCAGACGGCCAGCCAGCAAATTGGGAGCTTCGAGCTGGGGGACGACGGTCGGCTCGTGCTCACCCAGGAACTTCAGGGGGCCGAGCCCGGAGACCAGGTCATCGTCCGACTCGAAAAGGTCGTGCGCGTGAACCATCAGGGGAGACGGATCAAGGTGCCCCTCCGCGAAAACAGCCGTACGTTTGGCTTCGTGCTCTCCTAGGTTGATCTGAATTGTCATGACTTCGAAGAGTGGCTTCGGAAAGGGCGCCTGCGTTCGTCTCGTAGCGCTTAGCCTGGCGGTGCTTTTTGGAACGGTCTCGAAGAGCCTGGGACAGGCCGAATGGAAACGCACCGTACAGGTCATTGCCCCGATCAAAGATGGGACGGTCACGCAGGCCCTCATGGACTCTACCGTGGCGGTTCTGAAATCGCAGAACGTGCCAGTTCAGCGATCGCCCGAGTCCGACACGACGAGCCTCCAGACGATTCAGCAGAAGATCTCGGAGGATGGACTGGGCCTGACGAGCGCCACGCACATTTTCATCACTTATCGCTTCCACCTCTCGAGTGGCGATTTCCAGCGCGAGATTCTCGACCTGTACTTTATCTATAGGCCGACTGCCCAGCAGGAGGAAGACATTCCCATTCTCTACCTGGACCTGTCCAGAGGCGCCTTGTACGAGAAGCTACTCGTGGAGCGGGGTACCACACTGCCGTCCAACGAGGCGACGTTTCTCCCCTTCAGACAGCAAATTGGGTTCCATGCGCTGCGAGACGTGATGACGGTCGTGCAGGTCGGGGACCAGATTATTCGAGACCCGGAGCGCGCCGCTTCCAAAAAGAAACAGCTCTTGAAGACCCTCCGGGATCTCGCGTACGGGCAGCTGTGAATGGAGCATCGGAACGCTCCGCGATGTCGTCTGCGCGGGGCAGTGGAGGGCCCAACCAGTGCGAAGCTCTGGGGCGCAGGCCTGCGTCCACCGCTTCCGCGGGTCGCATGGATCTTCGAACCTGGACTCGTCTCCTCCCTGCCCATGCTCGACGATCTTTTCGTCTTGGAACTTGCCTCCGTCCTCGCCGGCCCGAGCGCGGGTCAGTTCTTCGCCGAGCTCGGCGCGACGGTCGTGAAGGTGGAGAACCCGAAGACGGGTGGCGACGTGACCCGGCGCTGGCGCGCCCCTGGTGCCGAGCAAGAAGGCGAGCAGAACGACCGCTCCGCGTATTTCTGCTGTTGCAACCACGGCAAGCGGTCGATCGCCCTCGACCTGTCGACGGAGCGGGGTCAGGACGTGCTCCACGATCTCACGCGAGAGGCCGACGTGGCGCTCGCGAGCTATCGTCCCGGCACGGCCAAGGCCCTAGGCGCCGATTACGACACGCTGTCGGCCGTAAATCCGGATCTGATCTACGGTCACGTCACCGGCTACGGGCCGGAGCGCAAGCGCGCCGGGTACGACGCCGTCATTCAGGCCGAGAGCGGGTTCATGCACCTGAACGGTGATCCTGACGGTCCGCCTACCAAACTGCCGGTGGCGCTCATGGACGTGCTGGCCGCCCACCAGCTCAAGGAAGGACTCCTCGTGGCCTTGCTGAATCGTGAGCGCGGCGGAGGCGGAGCATACGTCTCGGTCTCACTCTTCCAGGCCGCCGTGAGCGGACTCGCAAATCAAGCCACGAACTGGCTCGTGGGTGGTCACCGTCCACAGCGCATGGGCTCGGCGCACCCAAACATTGCGCCGTACGGCACGGCGTATCCCACTGCCAGCGGTCCGCCCGTCGTTCTCGCCGTGGGAACGGACCGCCAGTTTGAGGCACTATGCGAGGTTCTTGGCCTGCCTGACCTCGCCGACAACCCAAACTTCTCGACCAACACGGCGCGGACCGGTCATCGCGAGGCCCTCAATCGTGTACTTGAGGCACGCATCGGGCAGTTTGAGTGCGACGCCTTGCTGGAAGCCCTGCATGAGCGCAGCGTGCCGGCCGGCGTGGTGCGCGACATCCCCGCGGTCTTCGAGCAGTCGACCGCGGAAGCGATGATGATCAACCCGGACGAGGACCTGGCGGGCCTCCGCCAGGTGGCCTTTCCCCATCCCGACGACGGATCCTCTTCGCTGCTGCCGCCGCCCCACTACGCCGAACACACCGCTTCGGTTCTCCGCGAGCGGCTCGACTGTTCACAGGAGCGAGTCGATGCCCTGGCGAGGGAGAACGTCGTTGACCGGTAGGCCCCACGGAAATCCGGTTCTCGTCCCGAGGCACTCTCCTGCTGAGCCGGGGAACAGACGACACCCTCAGACCGGCGATCCTCAGGCTTCCGGCTCCCAGTTTCGCGTGTGGTCAAAGATGTAGGTGGCAAGCTGATCGATGGCGACGCGGTCCTGCTCCATCGTGTCGCGGTCGCGGACGGTGACGGTCTGATCCTCGAGCGTGTCGAAGTCGACGGTGATACAAAAGGGCGTGCCCGCCTCGTCTTGACGGCGATAGCGCTTGCCCATCGAGCCGCGGTCGTCGTAGCGGACGTTAAAGTGCTGGTTGAGGTCGTCCTCGATGTCACGGGCAATCTCCGGCAGGCCCTCCTTGTCCATGAGCGGGAAGATGCCGGCGCGGACGGGGGCCAGCTCGGGATGGAACTGAAGCACCGAGCGCGTGTCGCCCTTCACTTCCTCCTCGTAGTAGGCGTCGCAGAGGAGCATGAAGAGCGTGCGGTCGAGGCCGGTGGAGGTCTCCACGACGTACGGCGTGTAGCGCTCCTCCTCCCACGGGTCGTAGTACGACATCTTCTTGCCGGAGTACTCTTCGTGCCGGCTCAGGTCGTAGTCGGTTCGCGAGTGGATGCCCTCCAGTTCCTTCCAGCCGATCGGGAAGTCGTATTGGATGTCGACCGCCGCGTTGGCGTAGTGCGAGAGCTGCTCGTGCTCGTGGAAGCGGAGGTTCGAGGCGTCGATGCCGAGGCTCTCGTGCCACTTCATCCGGCGCTCCTTCCACTTCTCGTACCAGTCGAGCTCGGTGCCCGGCTTCACGAAGTACTGCATCTCCATCTGCTCGAACTCCCGCATGCGGAAGACGAACTGCCGGGCCACGATCTCATTGCGGAACGCCTTGCCAATCTGCGCGACGCCGAACGGGACGTGCAGGCGGGCCGGCTCGCGGGCGTTGTGGAAGTTGACGAAGATGCCCTGGGCCGTTTCGGGGCGGAGGAAGACCTTCTGCCCGTCCACCGGCCCCATCTCCGTCTCGAACATGAGGTTGAACTGGCGCACGTCCGTCCAGTCGAAGGCGCCGGACTCGGGGGCGGGGATTTCCTCGTCCAGAATGATCTCGTGGAGCGCATCGTTCATGTCGTCGCCCGCGTTCAGGGCCTCCACCAGCCGCTCGTGCACCTGCGCCGCGTGCTCGTCCTCTCCCTCCTCGCGCAGATCGCGGATGTAGTCCTCAACCAGCTCGTCGGCGCGGTAGCGATTGCCGGAGGCCTTGTCGTCGATGAGCGGGTCGTTGAACGCCTCCGTGTGGCCCGAGGCGTCCCACGTTTTCGGGTGCATCATGATGGCGGCGTCAAGCCCCACGATGTCGTCGTTCTGGTACACCATCGACTGCCACCACTTCTCCTTCACGTTGCGCTTCAGCTCCACGCCCATCGGCCCGTAGTCGTAGGTCGCGCTCAGGCCGCCGTAGATTTCCGACGACTGGACGATGAAGCCGCGCTGCTTGGAGAGGGAGACGATGGTGTCGAACAGGTCGTCGCTCATGGAGTCACTGGGCAATCGGTGAGTGCGCGTGCGAAAACGGGGGCAGAGCAGAAAGGTATCAACCGCTTCTGCTGGATGCAACGGGCGCCCGCCATTGTTCATTGAGCATTGGCGAGTACTCCCCCTCTATCGATTTCTCACTTTCTCCTTCGCCGTATGAACGGACTGCGAGAGGATCGCGCACAGCTGATCCGTTTCGTCGGTGATCCTGTGGAGTCGCTCGGTAGAAAGCAGCTCGGCCTTGCGAATGATGCGGAGCCAGGTCTTGGTCTCGCGCAGCTCCTTCAAACTGATGCTCAACTTGTGGGCAAAATCGCGACGGCTTTCTGCGGCACAGCCTTCCGAATAATTCGGTGCCGGCGACGTGCCACTGCGCAGGATCTGATCGGCAATGTGCTGTCCCAACGGGGTCTCCGGCAACGCATCCGCGACATTTCCAATCCGCACCGCGAAGTCGATCAGGCGATCTTCCAGTTCTTCCGAAGTCATTTGTTCATTTTTCATTGGGCCATTTTCTCATCTTGTTACTGAAAATGACGAAATGACAAAATGTCAAAATGAAAAATGGCCTCTAGTCAATAACCCCGCGCTCGGCCAGGGACGTGTGAGCGGTGCCGGCGATGATGAGGTGGTCGTGCACCGGAATGCCCATCGTGTCGCCCGCCTCCACGAGTTGCCGGGTGATGCGGATGTCCTCACGGCTGGGCTCGGGGTTGCCGGAGGGATGATTGTGGAGGCAGATCACGGCGGCCGCGTCGTCGAGGATGGCCTGCTCGAAGACACCTCGCGGTTCGACGACGCTCGACGAGAGGCCGCCTTCACTCACAGTGTAGTCTCCGATAATGACGTTGGCCGTGTTGAGGTGGACGACCTTGAACACTTCCTTGTCGAGGTCGCGCAGGAGGGGACCGTAGACATCGGCCACGTCACCGGGGCAGGTGACCTGCACGCGTTCGTCCTGCTGCCGCTGCGACTCGACGCGGCGCCCGGCCTCGAACGCGGCCGTGAGCTTGGCCGCCTTGGCCGGACCAATGCCCTGGATGCGCGTGAGCTCCTTCGGCTTGCGCTGCGAGACGCCGTGCAGGGAGCCGTAGGTCTGAAGAAGCGAACGTCCGAGCTCGACAGCCGAGACCGGGCCATCGCTGGTGCGGGTCCCGGAACCGAGGAGGAGAGCCAGCACTTCTGCGTCGGACAGGACGGTGGGTCCGTGCTTCAGCAGCTTCTCGCGGGGCTGGTCCGACTCGTCCCACTCGTGAATGGGGACGTGGTAGAGAAGCGCCGGCTCTTCCGACGCATCGGTGGGGGGCGACACGTCGGGCGCAGAATCGGAGTCGGAATCGGAAGAGGCCATGGGAATGGGGAGCCGAATGGAAGAGTGCAGGCACACTCTCCAGACACGTAGGCTCCCGCAAACATAACGCCTCTCTCCGGGCTCCCTCACTCTTCCGGCAAGAACACCTTCCGTGGACGCCTGCCGTGAGCCAGACCTGCGAGAGAGGGCTCCTCCCCCCTCTCAGTCCAGTTTTGAACCCCTACTCCGGCACCAGCTCGTTCAGGAGGTGGGCATTCGAGGGGCTGTTCCGCAGGTGCCGAAGCAGGGCCTGCATCGCCTCGATTGGCGCCCGCGAGTTGAGCGCGCGGAACAGCTGATTGTGCTTCTTGCGCCGCACCTCTCCGAGCAGCCGCTCCTCGTTCCGCGTGCCACTCTCGCGGAGATTAATGGCCGGGAAGATGCGCTTGTCGGCCATCTCCCGGTCGAGCACGATCTCGGAGTTGCCGGTACCCTTGAACTCTTCGAAGATAACCTCGTCCATTCGGCTTCCGGTATCGACGAGGGCCGTGGCGATAATCGTGAGCGAGCCCCCTCCCTCGATGTTCCGGGCCGACCCAAAAATCTTTCGGGGCATCTTGAGGGCCTCGGCGTCAAGTCCTCCGGACAGGGTCCGTCCGCTGCCGTCGACCCAGAGGTTGAAAGTGCGCCCCAGCCGCGTGAGCGAGTCGAGGAGGATGACGACATCCTTCCCCGTCTCCACGAGTCGCTTCGAATACTCAAGCGCCAGCGTCGAGACCCGGACGTGGTTGTCCTCCCCACGATCGTTGGACGACGCGAAGACCTGCGCGTCGGTGGTACGGCGGAAGTCGGTCACCTCCTCGGGCCGCTCGTCGACGAGCAGCGCGACCAGTTCAACCTCGGAGTGGTTCTGGCTTACCCCAGCGGCAATGTCCTTCAGCATGATGGTTTTGCCCGCCCGGGGCGGGGAAACGATGAGGGCGCGCTGCCCCTTGCCGAGGGGAGCCGCAAGGTCAAGCACGCGCATCGACTCATCGTCGGGACCAGTAATGAGATCCAGCTTTTCCTCTGGGTAGACACTGGCCCCTTGATCGAAGTCTTTCAGCTGCGCCCATTCTTCGGGGGGCAGTCCCATCACGGTGTCAATCCATCCAACCTGCATGCCGCCCTTACGACCCGGCTTCAGATCTCCCTCGATGACGACGCCATCCCGAAGGTTGAACTTGCCGATGAGAGGCGGAGGCATGAACGGATCGTCCTCATCTTTCGGAAGCGCCGGCCGCAACTCGCGCATGAAGCCGTATTTCTTCTCGCCGATGAGCTCAAGGAGCCTACGAAATGTTTTGTTCTCGTTTTCGGACATAGTCGGTCACAAGATAAATGATGAAGCCGACAGGAATGCCTTGACGGTGCATCCCTGCCGATACGTGATACGGAGGCGGCGTGAACGGCGCCCCCAACATCCAACGGTGCTCGATCTCTGCCCTGCATGTCTCTCTTCCGACATCACCGGGACAACGGAACGCTCTGTTTGTGGAGCCCCCCGGAGCGTTTCTCCTCCAGTGTCGGTCTCCAGCGAATACGCCTGGAGTCCCCGTCCCTCATCGGATGCGCAGACGACAGGGAAAACGAGGACGAGAGGACGCACAGAGCAAGATCGCTGGGCTCCAGAAGCCCGGGGCGCAGCAGGGCATAGAGGGCGCAGGAAACGTTACTCCCGCACACCGTCTCGTTCTCCGACGGAATGGCCCCCTCGACGACAGGTTCACGAACTGTAGGGAACGAAATAGTCCCTATTGCCTCCTCCAGAGCTCTTGGACAACCGTAGCGATCTTCGGCCCACAGGCAGGTATCGACGAAATCACAACCCGGCACCGAGTCATGAAGGCCCTCATGCCGACGAGGGTATTTCCGGTGGGGTTACGAAGACCTGGGGCAGGATTGAACCCGGTGCGAAACCAGAAGATGAGCGCTTCAATCGTTGGTCGGAACGCCCCTGATATCAGATGGTTTCCCGGACTGACACGGTGCCTGCCCTCTTCACTCGACGTTCGGCTTTTTCCTGTGACGCATCACGATTTGAACGTCGACGTCCGGGGACCTTCCGCGGAGCCGCCTCTTCTCCTACTGCATGGGTGGGGCCGTAGTAGCCAGAATATGTATCCTCTCGTCCAGACCCTCTCCGGCTCGTACCGGATCCATGCCATCGATCTGCCGGGTCACGGCGCCTCCCCTCCGCCCCCCGAACCATGGGGCGTTCCCGAGCATGCTCAGACGCTGTACAACTACATTCGAGACGAGATCCGCTCAAGTGTAACCCTCATCGGGCATTCGAATGGAGGCCGAATCGCCCTCTACATGGCAAGCACACCGGAGCAGGCGTCCGTGATCGATCGACTCGTGCTCGTCAGCCCCTCCGGAGTAAAGCCCGAGCGCTCGTGGGCCTACTACGTGCGGTCGGCTCTCGCGACAGCCCTCAAGGGTCCTGTACAGGCGCTGCCCGCTCCTCTCCGGACTCCCGCCGAAGACTGGCTTCGCCATTCGCTCGTCTGGCGCCTGCTCGGGTCGTCCGACTACAATGCTCAGAAGGGCGTCATGCGCGAGACATTTGTGAAGACAGTCAACCATCATCTTGACGGGGCGCTACCCCGAGTTCAGGTTCCAACGCTGCTCTTTTGGGGCACGGAGGACGAGGCCGTGTCGCGTCGACAGATGCGCGTCATCGAAGAGGCCATCGACGACTGCGGGCTGGTGGAGCTACAGGGGGCCGGCCACTTCGGCCATCTCGATCAGCCCGAGGCGGTGCTCTCCGGCATCCAACACTTCCTAGAACACTCGTAGAACAGTGCTGGGGGCACTGCGCCGCTGTCCGCAGCGTGCAACCTTCGGGGTCCTCCCCTACTTTTCTTCTTGCTGGGGCGGCTCACCGGATCGGTCTACGATTCACTACGTGCCTTGCGCCGCATGACGATTGCTCTCATCCTTCTCGGCGTCGTCGCAACTTTGTTTGCCGGATGGCGGGCCGGCCGACGGCTCCGGTTTTTCCTTCATATTTTTCAGCTCGAGACCTACAAGTTTGACCGGTATGGGCGCTGGCTGGCGGACCACGTTCGCTCCACGGTTGTCCGCCCTTCGCATGGAGCCGGGGCCGCCGTGCTCGTTTCAGGAGTGTTCGGGGCCTCAGTCATCGATCCGTCCTGGGTGGCACTCATTGCACTGGGGGCGTGGACGTGTGCGTTCATTTCGTCCCGCCGGTACCGGAGCGACGAGGAGAAGAAGCCCCTGCAGTTTACGGCCCGTATGACGCGCCTGGCCCTCCCCACAGGCATTCTCGCACTTGCCCCTGTTGCCTGCGGAGGACTGTACGGGTGGGCGCTCGGCAATCCGATAGGGGTTCTGTGGTATCTCGGAGGATTTCTCGTCGCCGATCTGGGGGCTCCACTCTGGGTCGCCCTCGGCGGCAGCCTCATGTACCCTGTCGAAACTGCCATCCAGGAGGGCTTCAAGCAACAGGCGCGGCGTCGGCTTCGGGAGCGCTCGGACCTGACCGTCGTTGGGATCACCGGTTCGTACGGCAAAACGAGCACCAAATTTATCGTCGCCGAGCTTTTGCGGCAGAAATACAACGTGTACGCCACCCCGAGCTCCTACAACACGCCGATGGGTCTTTGCTTGGCCGTCAATGAGCACCTGCGGCCCGAGCACCAGGCCCTCATCCTGGAGTATGGGATTCGCTATCCCGGCGACATGGACGAGCTCTGCAACATCGCCGAGCCGGACACGGCGGTCGTAACGACCATTGGCGTAGCCCATCTCGAGACGATGGGCTCGCAGGACAACATCGCCGCGGAGAAAGGAAAACTCGTCGAGCGGCCCCCTCCGGATGGACCCGCCATCCTGAACGTCGACGACGAGCGTGTGGCTGCCATGGCGGAGCGGACCGAGGGCCCGGTCTGGCGCGTGTCGACCGAGGGCCACCCCGACGCGGACATCACCGCCCGGCACATCCGGTACGATACGAGCGGCACCTCCTTCGACGTGACGGACGATACGGGAACGGAGGTCTCTTTCCAGACCGATCTCCTGGGTCGCCACAATGTGCTCAACGTGCTGCTGTCTGTGGCGGTGGGCCGGTCGATGGGCCTGCGCCTCAGGCAGATGGCCCACGCGGCGCGGCGTCTCGAGCCCGTGGAGCACCGCCTCCAGCTGCGGGAGCGTGGAGACGTGACGATCATCGACGACGCCTTCAACTCGAATCCCGTGGGGGCCCGCAATGCCGTCGAGATCCTGAGCGAGATGGGCGGGGGCCGCCGCGTGATCGTGACGCCGGGCATGATAGAGCTCGGCGATCGGCAGTGGGACGAGAACGAAGCGCTTGGCACCTACATCGCGCGGTACGACCTCGACCTCGTCGTGCTTGTCGGGGAGGAGCAGACCGCCCCGATTCAAGAGGGGCTCTCGGCGGCTCAGTTTCCGGATGAGCGGGTCCGGGTCTCCTCCTCCCTCTCGGACGCACAGCACTTTCTTGAGCGGTACCTCGACCCCGGCGACGTGGTGCTCTACGAGAACGACCTGCCCGATCAGTACGAGGTGTAGAGTTCGACGCGTGGACGGGAGCGTGTGGATTTCAGATTGGGGCGTTCGGATTGAGGTTCCCAGCCCGTAGATTAGTGGTGCACCCTTCCCTTCACGTCCCTATTCTCCCATTCCCAACATGCTCACCCACGAACGTCGCCTCTGGGCGTCCGGATACGAGCGGATTGCGGGGCTTGACGAAGCGGGGCGCGGGTGCCTGGCTGGCCCGGTGGTGGCCGCCGCGGCCATCCTTCCCCCGAACGTTGAGATTGACGCCGTCGAGGACAGCAAATCCATTTCCGAGGACGAGCGCCTCGCCGCGCGGGCGGAGATCGAAGCGCAAGCGGTGGCCACGGCCATCGGGGCCTGCTCCCCCGACGAGATCGACGATCTCAATATCCTCCACGCGGCCCTGACAGCGATGCGCCGAGCCGCGGCGGACTGCGACCCTGCTCCCGACTTTGTGCTCGTCGACGGCAACCACTGGTCTCGAAACTTGGTGGATGCGCCCTGGCCCCACGAGACCATCGTGAAGGGCGACGCCAAGAGCCAATCCATCGCTGCGGCCTCCATCCTCGCCAAGACCGAGCGCGACGCCATCATGCGCCGGCTCCACGAGGAGCACCCCGAATACGGCTGGGAGTCGAACGTCGGCTACCCAACCCAGCAGCACTACGCCGCGCTCAGCGAGCACGGGGCGACGCCGCACCATCGGCAATCGTTCACGCTCTTCCGCTCGTAGGGTCTTCCTCTGCCTCCCGAGCGGCCTCCACCACAGCCTCCACGACGGCGTCCACCGGCTGCGTAGCGTCGACGGTGGCATGCGCCGCAGCGTAGCTGGACTCCCGATCGGCCATCATCTGCTCGATTCGGGCTTTCATCTTCTCTCGCGGAAGGGGAGCGCCTGCTTCGTCCTGCAGCAGCGGTCGCTGGTCGGCCTTGTCCCCGACCCGGTCGAGAACCGTCTCGGCGTCGACCTCTAGGTACAGAATCCGCCCGTGCCTTTTCGCGAAGGCGCGATTGTCCTTGTCTACGAGGGCCCCGCCCCCGAGTGCCACGATCAAATTGTCGGTGTCGGCCGTTCTGCGCAGGGCTCTGGTTTCGAGGGCCCGGAAGGCTGCCTCGCCGTCTTCGGCGAAGATTGTGGGGATGGACCGTCCCTCATGGGCCCGAATCAAGCGGTCGAGATCGAGGAACGGCTGCCCCAGTCGGGCCGCTGCCTTAGGGCCGACGGTCGTCTTGCCACTGGCCATGAAGCCGGTCAGATAAACACGCATAGTCGAATGTGGAGTGGAGAATTTGGAGTATACAACGCGGCCCGGAGCGTGTGGAACGTGGAAGAGGGATGAACTAAAGAACCGGACAATCACGAATCCCTTGGAACGGAGCGTCCGTCTTTTCCTCCCTCAAGTGTCCTCTCCCGCCCCTCAAGCCTTCCTCCCTTTCCACGCGCCCACACGAAAGCGACGCCTGTACGGAAGCCATGCCTCGCTACCGAATGCTCGTCGAGTACGACGGAACCGATTTTCACGGATGGCAGATCCAGCCGGACGTGCCAACGGTTCAGGGAGCCCTGGAGGAGGCCGTGGAAACGATCATGTCAGCGGAGTGTCGGGTCACCGGATCCGGCCGCACAGACGCGGGGGTGCACGCTCAAGGGCAGGTTGCGCACGTCGACCTGCCGGCGCAGCAGGATCCGTTTCAACTACGGGGCTCCTTGAATGGACTGACACCCGATGCCGTTGCGGTGCGCCGGATGGAACGGGCCCCGGATGACTTCCACGCGCGATACGATGCCCGTCGGCGCCGTTACCACTACTCCGTGCACACTCAACCCTGTGCACTGGACCGGCGGACGCGGACCCGGATTCGCCCGGTGCCCGACTTCGACCGAATCCGGGCGGCCACGCCCGACCTGCTCGGCCAGCACGACTTCAGTTCGTTCTGCCTCACGCAGTCCGATACTGAGAATCGCGTTTGCACCCTCACCCATGCCCGGTGGGTCGACGAGGGGCGGCGCGGCTTCTGGCGGTTCGAGGTAGTGGGCACCCGGTTTCTGCACGGCATGGTGCGCGCCATCGTGGGTACCCTCATGGAGATCGGGCGCGGAAAGCGGGCCGCGGATGCTCTGCCGGACGTGATGGCTGCGCGAGACCGGCGGGTGGCGGGCCCGTCGATGCCGCCCGAGGGACTGGTGCTGGAACGGGTTCGGTACGGGACCGACGTGCTCGGCCAGGGGGAAGCGGATCCGGCTTCGTGATTATTCTCGCCGTCCCTCCCGCTCCTCAGCGAGCGCCCCCTGGCATCCCCCGAAAGACTGGACCGCCCATGCGGGGTGGCCGCCCTGATCGTGGGTCACGGAGTCCTACGGCGCATAGGGACGGGCCATCTCGATCTCGAAGAGACACGACTCTGCTGCTAAGGTTCCTGAGGGGAGCCTGCCTGTAACATCGCCCCGGGATCCAGGCGTCTCCCGCGTAGACCATCATCCGCCGCTCGTTTTCACACGACCGCTTCGTCCCATGGATCTCGACATTCGCACGGTTCTCCGCTGGCTCATCATCGGCGTAGTCGCTCTGCTGGGGCTCAGCCTTCTGGGAATGCTGGTCGGTGTCGTCGTCAACGTACTGAGCCTTGCACTCAAGGTGGGGGCCATCGTTCTCGTCGTGCTCCTCATTGTTCGCGTGCTGGAGGAGGTGCGGAGCTAGCAGAGATTCATCGTGATCGGTGGCTTTTCTCCGGGGTTCTTCCGATTTTTCGTGTGTCTCTGCCTTCATGCACTCGCTTAGGGGTTGCTGTGGATACGATTGAAGCACCGTCCGCTCCGTCTATTGATCGCTCCACGTCCGCCTACGGGATTCCGGCCGAGGCGCACCTGCTCGAGCAGGTGATTGTGCACACCCCTGGGCAGGAGATGGAGCTCGTCTCGCCCGATAATCGGGCCGATCTTCTCTTCGACGACATTCTCTTCGTAGGGCACGCGCGCGAAGAGCATACCCTCATGTGCTCGGTGTTTGAGAAGATCGTAGGCCGCCCCGACACCGTCCTCCAGATTAATGATCTACTGCTCGAAGCCTTTGAGGCAGACGAGGACGCCCGGCACTCCTTCGTTGAACAGCTGTGCCGGAGCCTGCCGGAGCAGAACCTAGGGGCCGTCGAGGACGAGCTGAAGCGATTCTCGCCGGACGACCTTCGCGAGTTTGCCCTCACCGGACAGTCGGAGCTTCCCATACGGGCCGAGCCTGTGCCGAATCTCATGTTCACGCGGGACCTCGCGGCCGTCGTGCACGACCACATCGTTCTGGGCCACGCCGCGACAGTGGCCCGCACCCGGGAGAGCATCATCATCAACGTGATCCTCAATCACCATCCCCAGTTCGCCCCCCATAGCGACAAGGTTATCGAGCTTCCCCCCGGCGTTACGTTCGAGGGCGGAGACCTGCTCGTGGCGAGCCCGGACACCGTCCTCATCGGCCATTCGGAGCGCACGTCCCTTGGCGCCGTCATGGCCATCGCCCACGAGCTATTCGAGCGTACCCCAGTCGAGCACGTCCTGGCCGTCGACCTGCCGAAGCGACGGGCCACAATGCACCTCGACACGGTATTTACATTTGCCTCCCCGACTGAGGTCATCGTGTTTCCGCCCCTGCTCGAGACACACGGTTTCGGGTACGCCGTGCACTTTACCGCGGCGGAGGAGACGGGTCGCTTCGTGACCGACATGCGCCGCAACCTGCGCGACGTGCTCGACGAACTGCTGGACCGGGATCTTACCTACATTCCCTGCGGTGGAACCGAGCGCCTGCACCAGGAGCGCGAGCAGTGGACGGACGGGGCCAATGTATTTGCGGCGGCGCCCGGCGCCATTTTAGGCTACGAGCGCAACGGCCGCACCTTCGACCGTCTCGACGAGCATGGATACCGGGTCGTGTCCGCGGAGAGCTTTCTGTCGTACTTCGAGTCTGGAACCTTTGACCCCAGCCAGGAGAAGGTGGCGATTCAACTGGCCGGCACGGAGCTGTCTCGGGGCCGAGGCGGCCCGCGCTGCATGACCCTTCCCATCGCTCGACATACCTCCCCGACAGGAGCACAGTGAGCGTCGAGTAAGGAATTCGACGTGCAGACTTGGGATTTCAATGATTTCACCCCAGTCCTTGCGTCTGGGACCCCAGGCCCGAAACTGCCACTTGCATGTGCAGGTTCAGCTACAACGCCAATCCTTTGAACACAGCATTCGGTGTTCATGTGTGACGTTATCGTCATCGGGGCTGGGCCCGTAGGCCTTGCCTGCAGCATCGAGGCCAAGCGTCGCGGCCTCGACTCACTCATCATTGAGAAGGGTGCCCTCTGCAACTCTTTTATCGGCTATCCTACGCGGATGGAGTTCTTCTCCACGCCGGAGCTGCTCGAAATCGGCGGCCATCCGTTCCCCACGCGCGACTACAAGCCGCGCCGCGAGGAGGCACTCGACTACTACCGCCGTGTGGCCACGACCGAGGATCTAGACCTGCGGCTCTACGAGCCGGTGACGGACCTGCGGGGCCGCGATGGGCACTACACGGTCGTGACCGAGGAGGCCACGTACGAAACCCGGAAGGTGGTGGTGGCCACCGGGTTTTACGACGTGCCCAACCGCATGGACGTACCGGGCGAGGATCTGGATAAGGTGATGCACTACTTTAAGGAGCCCTATCCCTACGCCCTGACGGACGTGGCCATTGTGGGCGGCGCCAATTCGGCCGTGAAGGCGGCATTGGCCTGCTATCGCCACGAGGCCAACGTGACGATGATTGTGCGCGAGCCGGAGCTCGACGACGGCGTGAAGTACTGGCTCCGACCCGACGTGGAGAACCGGATCGACGAGGGCTCCATCGACGCCTACTTCAACACGACCGTCTCCGCCATCGAACCGGAGGCCCTTCACCTCGACACGCCTGAGGGCCCAGAAAGCATCGCCAACGACTTCGTGCTCGCCATGACGGGCTACCGGCCGAACTACGATTTCCTCGAACGGCTCGGCATTGCCATCCGCAACGACGACGCCCGCACGCCGGTGCACGACGAAGAGGGCGACACCTTCGAAACGAACCGGGACGGCCTGTACCTCGCCGGCACCATCTGCGGGGGGTGCGACACGAGCCGCTGGTTCATCGAGAACGGTCGCTTCCACGCCGAAAAGATCATGGACCACGTGGCCACGACGATTGGCACCGAGCCTGCCATGGCATAGTAGTGCGTGAGGAGTGAAGCGTGATGCACGACGAGATTTCCTCACCTATCACGCATCACTCCCCAACGCACCGGAAAGGTGATCTCCCTTCGACAGTTCTCCCTCCGTGTTCGAGAGTGGGGAGCATCGCGGGCGTTATGCCGTGGTGCCGTTAACCTCAAATTGTCGGAGGGCCCGAATCGCACTTGGATCATCGGAGAGGGAGGTCGCCGTCTCGATGAGATGACGGAGCTGATCGTCGCTCAGCGGCTGGTCGATCGCGTTCACGTCGTAGGCAATGCCGAGCTCGGGGAAGTCGCGGTGGTTTGACTGGAGGTTGCTGGCCCCAGCCTCGTAGACGGCGTCATTGATGGATTTCTTCGTCCCGCGCACGTCGCTATGGACCACCGCGAGAATCCAGTGGGGCGGCTCAGCGTTCACCCCGATCGTGTGGCCCTGTCCGAAGACCGTATCCCGCACGGTGCCCCGCTCGTTCAGCAGTTGGGTGGAGGTGGCCATGCGCGACGCGATGCGCGGCTGCGCCTCTTGCGTCGCGGCACCGATGTGGGGGGTGGTGAAAACATTGTCCATCTCCGCGTAGGGGTTTTCCCACCTCTCGTCGGCGCTCCCCGGCTCCTCCGGAAACACATCGACGGCCGCCGCCCGCACATGGCCCTCGTCGATGGCCCGCTTCAGATCGCCGGGATCGTGCAGGAATCCGCGAGCGGCGTTGATGAAGGCCCGCGGGCTGTTCTCTGGCCGATCCGCCCCGAGCTGGCGGAAGTGGTCGTAGTCCAGCAGGCCCTCGTTGGACTGGCCCTGCGGATCCTCGGCGGAGACGTGCACCGTCACGAAATCCCCCTTCCGGAACGCCTCCGACACGCTTGAGCAAGACGTCCAGCCCAGCGTAGTGCCGACCTCCTGTGCCACGTCCGACTCGTCGTAGAAACAGATGTTCATCCCGAAGGCGTCGGCCAGCCGGGCCAGTTGCTTGCCGATGTTGCCCAGGCCGATGATGGAGAGCGTCTTGTCCATCAGTTCGTAGCGGCGCGTACTGTCCTTCGTCCACCGGTGCTGACGCCCCGACCTGTTCGCTGTGTAAAGCCGACGGGCCAGCAGGATCATTTCGCCCATGACCATCTCGACCACCGACCGACCGTTGCTCACCGGGTCGTTGAGCACCAGCACTCCTTCTTCGGCACAGGCTGGCTTGTCGACCGTGTCGTCGCCGATGCAGCATAGCATGACGGCGGCGAGCTTGTCGGAGGCCTGCACCACCTGCTCGTCCACGACAAACTTGCTGCGCTTGAAGAGCAAGTCGTGCTGCCCCTCCCGCAAGCGCTCCACCATGGCGCCCTGGTCGTAACAATCGGGCTTGGGAACCCGCTCCGGCTCAATCCCCTGCTCGCGCAGGTAGTCATCGAGGCTTGGATCGGGCTCTTCGAGGATCAGTGCCTTCTCGAAGTGATCGTTCAGAAACCGAATTTGCGGATACTCCATGCGTTCGTAGGATCGTGGTTGGTTGAAAAGCCGCTTCGCCTCCCTGTGTGCCAACGGGGCAAAATTCTGCGTGTGAACTTCTGTGTGTGCCAACTAAGGCGTGGTACTCCTTCAATTGCAGGGACCACCCGTAAAAAACACGCCAAGTTTGCGGGTGTCGGACGGGGTTCCTTGCGGCAGTTCTCAGCCTGACCTGATGCCCGTCGGCCTCCCTACTCGCTGGGAGGGCCGAACTCGCCGGGAGGGGCGAAAGCAGAAAAGGCCCCCGCACCCAGACGGCCCGGCGGCCCGCTCCAATCGCTTGTACGGAGGAGCGTGCATTCCTCCTCCATCCCGGAAGATTTCATGCCATCTCGTTCTTGACCGTTTCGCCGATGAGCGCCGGGTTTTTGACCACGGTGGCCCCGGCCTCCGCAAGGGCACGAAACTTGGCCTCGGCCGTGCCGGACCCGCCGGATACGATGGCCCCAGCGTGCCCCATGCGACGTCCCGGGGGAGCCGTGCGGCCCGCAATGAACCCGAAGACCGGCTTCGTCATGTGGTCCTGGATATACGCGGCGGCCTCCTGCTCGGCAGCCCCCCCAATCTCTCCAATCAGAACGACCCCCTCCGTCTGCGGGTCGTCCTCAAATAGCTTGAGCGCGTCGATGAAGCGCGTGCCGATAATGGGGTCACCGCCGATGCCGACGGCCGTGCTCTGGCCGAATCCGGCCCGAGTGAGCTGGTCGACGGCCTCGTACGTAAGCGTCCCCGACCGCGAGATGAGTCCGATGGGACCTGGTTCGAAGATCATGGCGGGCATGATGCCGACCTTCGCCGCCTCCGGCGTGATGGCGCCCGGACAGTTTGGCCCGATGAGGTGCGCCCCCTTCTTCTTGACGAAGTGGTAGGTGGGCTTCATGTCGGCCACCGGGATGTCCTCGGTAATGCAGATGATGACCTCGATTCCTGCGTCGGCGGCCTCCTGGATGGCGTCGGCCGCAAAGGGAGGGGGGACGAAGATGATGGACGTGTTGGCCCCCTTCTTTTCCACGGCCTCCGCGACGGTGTTGTACACGGGCCGGTCCAGGTGGGTTTGCCCCCCCTTGCCAGGGGTGACACCGGCTACGACGTTGGTTCCGTAACCGATCATCTGCTCGGCGTGGAACGTGCCCTCCGAGCCCGTGAAGCCCTGCACCACCACGCGTGTGTCGTCGTCAACGAGGATGCTCATGCGGTCGGAGTGATTTGCTTGACTTGTACGGCGAATGGGGATCCGGGGCGGCCCCTTGACTGAGACAGCGACGAGGGACGCCGGACGGCCAAGCGTGATGGTAGGATCCAGCGCCGCGAAGCGCAACCCCTTTGCTCATTCCTCGTCCGCCTCCATGATGGCCGCCCCTACCTGCAAGAGCAACACCTCGTCGAAGTGGGGCCCAAGAAGCTGAAGCCCAACGGGCAGGTGCGGCTCTTCAGGGTGTGCCCCAATGGGTACGGTCAGACCCGGCAGGCCGGCTAGGTTGGCTGTAACGGTGTAGATGTCGTTGAGGTACATTTCGAGCGGATCGTCCGTCTTCTCGCCGAGCCGGAACGGCGGCGTAGGCGTGGTGGGTGTCACGAGAAGGTCGACGTCCTCAAAGACCTGCTCGAAGTCGTGCCGGATGAGGGTGCGCGCGCGCTGAGCCTTCTCGTAGTAGTCATCGTAGTAGCCGGCGGAGAGGGCGTAAGTGCCCAGCATGATGCGCCGCTTTACCTCCTCGCCGAATCCTTCGGACCGCGTGCGGGTGTAGAGCGCGTCAAGGGTACTCTGTTCGTCGTCAAGCTGGGCCTCGATTTCGGCCACCCGCTCTTCGTCTCCCTGCGTCCGGGCGGCAGACAACTCGCTCTTCAGTTCGTCGCGGCGCTCATGCAGGGCCTGCTTCGTCTCCTGCAGGTCGGCCCGGTGGCCATACCGAATGCCGTCGTAGCGCGCCAGGTTGCTTGAGGCCTCGGCCGTGGCGATGAGGTAGTAGGTAGCAATTCCGTACTCGGTGTGGGGCAGTGAAACCTCTTTGATGTCCGCCCCTCTCCTCTCCAACCGGTCCACCTGCTCACGCACCATGCGGCGGATGTCGTCGTCAAGGCCCTCCGTGAAGTATTCCGTCGGAACCCCTACGCGGAGTCCCTCAATGTCTTCGCCGAGGGCTTTTGTGTAGTCGGGCACCTCCACCGGCGCGCTCGTCGAGTCGGCCTCGTCCTCGCCGGCGATGACGTTGAGCACCGTCGCCACGTCCTCCACGCTGCGCCCCAGCGGACCGATGACGTCGAGTGAGGAGGCGTAGGCCACGAGGCCAGAGCGGCTGACCCGGCCGTAGGTGGGCTTGAGCCCCACCACGCCGCAGAAGGCGGCCGGCTGCCGCACCGATCCGCCGGTGTCGCTGCCGAGGGCGGCGTGGCACATCCCGGCGGCGACCGCCGCGGCCGACCCGCCCGACGACCCGCCCGGCACGTAGTCGGGGGCGTGCGGGTTGCGGACCGGGCCGAAGTGTGAGGTCTCGTTCGACGAGCCCATGGCGAACTCGTCGCAGTTGGTTTTGCCGATGAAGATGGCCCCGGCGTCCCGCAGACGCCCAATGGCCGTCGCGTCGTAGAGGGACGAGAAGCCCCTGAGCATCCGTGACCCGCAGCTCACCTGATGGCCTCGGATGCAGATGTTGTCCTTCACCGCCAGAACGAGACCGGCCAACGGGCGCGGGTTGCCTCGCTCACGCTGGCTGTCGAGGTACCGGGCGTGGTTGAGGGCGCCATCGCGGTCGACGGTCGTAAACGCGTTGATCTCGTCGTCGCGCTGGTCGATCCGGTCCAAAAAAGAGGAGACCAGTGCTTCGCAGCTGGTCTCTCCGGCGTCGAGGGCGCGGCGGGCGTCGGCGAACGTCGGGTGATCCATGCGTGGAAAGGAACTCTGCGCGGACAGGCGGCGCGGTGCGATGTGAACACGATCAGGAGACCGGTCATGTCTCCCGGACCCGAGGGCGAGAAGCGCTTACGTTCCTGCGGTGCCCTGCGTGTCCTCTGCCTTCGGGTTCGACGTATCGGTCTCTTGGGACGTGGTGCCCTCAGAGGACTCTCCCGAGGGCGTCGTTTGGGCCGTCTTCTGCTGAGCCCCCTGCTGGCTCTGCCCCTGCTGCGGCGCCTGGCGCGACTGCGGGGTGCCCTGCTGTGGCGACTGCGGCTGATTGATCTGACGCTGCTGGTCCTCGGCCTCCAGCTCACGGGAGATTTCGCTGGTCGCGTCCTTAAACTCACGAATGCCCTTGCCAATCCCACGGGCAATTTCGGGGATGCGCTTGGCCCCGAAGATTAGGAGCACGACCGCAAAAATAATGATCAGTTCGAGGGGTCCAAAGCTACCCATAAGCTAAGCGATGCGGTTCGGGAAAGACGTGCGGAGCTGCTCCGTGCTCGACGAGTCGGCCGCCGGGCATCATGCGGCTCAGAGCGAATGGTTTTTCGCGTACAACCTAAGGGAGAGCGTCGAACGGAACGGGTGGGTGGCGGTTCCAGGTCGGGTCGTTCCGGTTGTAGGAGCGAAGGCCTGAAACAGCCTCCCAGTGGCGATGTTATGCACGAGGCTCATATTAAGTCTGTGGTGAAGCTACACGCCACACATGCACTGCAGGATT
>NZ_JBDGQQ010000026.1:0-4818 GCF_042218895.1 Salinibacter sp.
AGAACCATCGGGCACCTTCCGCTCGGGGGGAAGCCACTCCAGAGCCCCCCGCCTCGCACCCCCAAACGACATCCCCTCAGGAGGAGACCTCCTCGGAAGATGGAACCCGATGGGCGACCGTTGGAACCCGGTGGGTGACTGTCGCCGGACTGGCCGCCGTGGCTCTTCTGCTCGCGGGGATCTATCTCTGGCTGATCGGAGGAGAGGATAAATCCCCGCCCCCCCGAACGCAGCTATCGGTGTCGAGCGAGCCGCCTGGGGCCGACGTGCTTCTGAATGGGGACCCGATCGGTACCACACCCCTTTCAGAGACAGTCGAGGGAGACACGGCCCGGATTCAGGTGCGGCGGGCCGGATTCGTCCCGTTCGTCGATACCGTGACTCAACTGGACAGCCGCGATACGGTCAAACTCAACCCCCAGCTGGTCATGGAACCGACGCCGCTTGTTGTGGAGACCGATCCGAAGGGGGCTGATGTATATTTGGGAGCCAAGGACACCCTGATTGGGGCCACTACGCTGAAGAGCGTGATCGGAGGTCGTCTAATCCGGCGGTATGCAGAAGAGGAGAGCCGCGTCCGGATAGGCATACAGAAGGAGGGGTATCGCCCGAAGGATACTCTCGTCGCGATGGCTCAGGTGGACAGTGTGAGATTGGATTGGCGGCTTGAGCGGAAGCAGACTCGTCCCCCTACTCCTTCGTACGGGACGCTCACGCTCAACACCTCTCCCTCCACCGCGGCCACCGTCTCCGTTGACGGCAATTCCCACGCGGCGGGACAGTCCATTCAGGTGACGGCCGGGGAGCCCCATCGGATCCGCATTCAGCACCCCTCCCGCGGCACGTGCGACACGACCCTCGCAGTCGATGCGGGCGGGAGTGAGACGCTCACGTGCTACTTTGAGCACGAGGTGCGCGTGCGGACGGGACTCACGGAGCCTTGGGCAAACGTGTACATCGATGAGGAGAACACAGACCAGCCGACGCCCCACGACACCCGCCTAGCCACGGGAAAGACGTACAAAATCGGAGCCCGCATTCAAAGAGATCCGGATAAAATGATCTCCGGGGGCACACACGAGGAGCGTGACACAGCCGTGGGGCCGACCCAATTTGCTGGGCAATCGACGACCCTCACGCTCCGGCCGGGTTTCGAGCGGAAAACGCACATAATTGACTTTCGGGTCCGATCCGAACCTTAGGGACGCCCCCGTTCGCTGTCAGTGTTCCAAAAATCAGGGGTTACGATGTTTGAAATGAACTGCTCTGGTCTACTACGTTGGCTCGTGAGAATTTCCATTGGTGGCGCCGTTGCTCTGCTGATGGCTCCGTCCCTCCAGGCGCAGCCGGCCGCCTTCCAGAAGGCGATGGAGGCCTATGAGGCGTACAACTACGAAGAGGCGACCACCCTTTTTTCCGAGGTGGCCCACGATTCCTCGGTGGAACGGACGGTTCGCCAGAAGGCACTGCAGTACCTCGGCCAAATCTACATCGGGGAAGACCGGCGAAAGAAGGCGCGCAAGGCCATCAAGCAATTGGTGAGCCTGGAACCGCCCCCCGTTGAGCTCGACCCGAACCGGCAGCCCCCACCCCTCATGGAGGTGTACTACCAGGTTCGCAAGCAGAAACGGGGCGGCTACGGCGTCCGCAAGGAGGGGCCCGGACTGCAGACCCTTGCCATCATGGACTTCCGGAACTCCTCGGTGGACCAGCGGAAGCGATTCGCCTCGCTCTCAGAGGGTTTCCCCTCCATGATGGTCAACTATCTGAACGGCGCCACCGACCTGAAAGTAATCGAGCGGCAGCGCGTGCAATGGCTGCTCGACGAGCTCAAGCTCCAGCGCAAGGCCGACGTGGTCGACCAGTCGACGGCCGTCCGCACCGGCAAGCTCTTGGGCGCCACCGCCGTGCTGTTTGGCAACTACATCGTCTTCGAGGATCAGATGCGGGTAAGCGCCCGGCTCGTGAAGGTAGAAACCGGGGAGATCCTACTCGCGCGGAAGGTGAAGGGCGAGCCGGACGCGTTCTTCGATCTCGTCAAGGAGCTGAGCCGGGACGTGACCCAGGCGATCAACGTGAAAATGGAGGAGGACACGAAGACCGGCTCAACCACCCAGCTGCTCGACGCGCAACTGGCGTACTCGGAAGGCCTCACCGCGATGGAGAATGAGAACTGGCAGGTGGCGCGCAAAAAGTTCAAGGAGGCCCTGGAGCACGATCCCAACTACAAGCTGGCCCGGCAGCGCCTTGAAAGCTTAAAGACCATGCTTGCCGCGTCGGGGTCGAGCGAAAAGACCGGTGAATCATCAGGGTCGAGCGAAGAGAACAGTGGATCGAAGGAGCGCTGACGTGCCGCAGGGCTCGTCAGAGATCCGCCTGCGCCGATCTGTCCGCCTGGGCTCCAGTTTGCGTGCATCACCGATGCCCCGCTCTCCATGCCTTTCCCTCTTCCGCTTCGATCCGTTCCTGCCCACTTGCTCCTGGCGGCCACAGTCCTGATCGTGGGATCACTGGCCTGTGCTCCGCAGGCCAAACTCCGGGAGGATCCGGAGGACTACCAGGACGAGGTGGCGCGCCTGCAGCGCAAAATCGCGGAGAACCCAGGCGATACGGAGGCCCTCCGCGATCTAGGCGTCATTTATGTCCGCACGAAACGAGCAGCAAAGGGGCATAAATACCTGCGCAAGGCCTTCGCGCAGGATCAGGATGACCCCAAGACCCTCTTTTACCTCGGCATCGCCAGTGAGCGGATTGGGAAGCGGCAGACGGCCCAGCGCCTCTACGCGCGGTACGCCGACGTTCCGGAGGATTCTCGGTTCCGCACGCTCCTGCGGGGGCGCTACGAGTGGCTCCTCCGGCAAGAGGTTCGACGGAAGATGGAGAAGCTGAGGGCCCGTGAGGATACCCTGGCGATGTCCCCAAACGTCGTTGCCGTGCTCCCTCTTGCCTACCAGGGCGACAACCAGCGGTACGCGCCCCTGAGTCGAGGGTTGAGTGAAATGATCGCCGTCGACCTCGCGGCCATCGGCGAGCTTACGCTGGTGGAGCGCACCCGGCTGCAGGCCCTCCTCGACGAGCTCAAGCTGGCGCAGAGCAAGTACGTCGACCCGTCCACGGCGCCTCGCGTGGGACAGCTGCTGGGCGCGGGTCGCCTGGTCGGGGGGGCGTTCAACGTGCTCGATGGCGAGACGCTGCGCACGGACGTCACGCTCGCAGAACTGGGCAGGGCGCCGGAAAGGCCCGACCTGAAGACCCGCTCGGGAGCCCTGGAGGAGCTGTTTCGACTGGAGCGGGAGATCGTCTTCGGAGTGGTCGACCGGTTGGGCGTGGAGCTCTCCCCGAAGGAGCGACGGCAGATCGAGCGCGCGCCGACCCGCAACCTGCAGGCGTTCCTGGCCTACAGCCGGGGGCTTGAAGCGGAGGCGCGGGGCAACTACGGAGCGGCTGCGGAGGCCTTTCGGCGAGCACACGAGCTGGATCCCGACTTTTCACGGGCGGCCGACAAACAAGAAGAAGCGGCAGGACTGAGTGCCGCCGGCGGACGTACGGAGCAGGCGCTCCTCGCCGCGGTGCGCATGGGTCGTCCTCCCCGCTTCATTGACCTTGGCCGGAACCGGCAGCGGATGCAGGGGCTCTCCCTCGGGATGCCAGCTTCGGAGGAGCGCCAACCGGCGGCTGAGTTCAACAACGTGATCCTGCGAGATCCGCCTCAGCCCCCTAGCAGTGGTGGTAGTTCTCCGTAGTCTCCGTTGCCGCTGCGGAGGAGAGCTGATGGTGCCTCTCGTACCCGAGCGAGTTCTGATCCATGACAGAGAACTAGAAGTGGGAGGAGAAAATGCACCTACGTACACAACATTGACCCCCGGCCATGCTGAAAGCTTAGCTCGGACAGTGAGTCGCCGAGCAAAATGCCAGACACGACCCTCTTCGCGTCATGCAAACTTTTCTAGCGGACCCGTTTCTTTAATGATGACACTTCGAAGGCCGCTACACTCGTAAAGTGCGCCATAGCACGTGCCATGTCCACCCTCTTCCTACAACTCGTCGCGAGGTCCTCCCGCTGGGCCTATGTGGCCGGACTCGTCGCTGGATTGGGCCTGTGCGTGCCGCATCTTGGACAAGCCCAGACCCAGACGGAGGTCTACGTCGTGAACTCAACCGTCGACGCGCCGGATTCCGCCATCGATGGAGAGTGCGACACGGGCGACACGGTCGATGGGGAGCCAGAATGCACGCTCCGGGCAGCCGTCCAGGAGGCCAACGCTGACGCCGACCGGGACAGCGTCTCGTTCGAGAATATCCCGACGACCCAAGGCTTTGCCACGATCTCGTTGAATGATTCGCTCGGCACGCTCGAGGTTGACTCGGAGGTCGGCATTGACGGGTCCACCGCGCCCGGTTACCCGAGTGCCTCGGCCGACGGCCCCATCGTGGAGATCGACGGTTCGAACCTCTCTAGCGACATTCTCGGAGTCAGGCGGGGCGCGGCTGGAAGCCGCATTGTCGGACTTGCGTTCGTGAACGGGGCGAGCGAGGGCATCGAGGTGGCCGGGGACGGGACGGTGTCCAACATCTCGATTCTTGACTGCTTTGTCGGAGTCGGCGTGGACGGCACCACGGTTCAGGGCAATCTTCAAGCCTCGGAGGACGCCGGCTTTTTCCCCATCCACGCCGCCGGGATTGCCCTGGATGGGGTAAACGGGTCGCGGATTGACGGCAACCTCGTGTCCGGGAACAAAGGGGACGGCATCTACATCGACGGGTCCGACAACACGGTCACCAACAACATCATCGGTCTCGACCACAACCGCGATGCCG
>NZ_JBDGQQ010000026.1:4918-6329 GCF_042218895.1 Salinibacter sp.
AGAACAACATTATCGGTGGGATTTTTCTCTTCGTCGATCCCGGAAATACTGTTTCTGGCAATCAGCTCAGCGGCATCCGTCTGGGAGACAGGGCAAACGACCTGGCGGCAGACAACAACGTGATTCGCAACAACAACATTGGGACCGATCCCGACGGAACTAGCGCAATTCCGAATGGGGACGGAGCCGCTGGGGGAGGCATCCGAATCGACGAAGGGACGGGGAACGAAATCCTCGACAACGTGATCGCCGGCAACAACACCAATGGCATTCGCCTGCGAGGATCGAGCCCGAGCAACATAATTCGGGAAAACAAAATTGGAGTGGACGCGAACGGCGATCCGCTCGGGAATGATTTTAGGGGCATTTGGGTTCAGACAGACAACAACACGATTGGGGGAAGCAACAGCGGAAACGTTATCGGCTCTAATTCTCTTGCGGGCGTTCTGATTGAGGGAGGCTCTAACTCGGTGGACGAAAACCTTGTGGGCGTTGACAGCTCCGGAACGGATATCGGCAACGGAGCCGATGGCATCGCTGTCTTCGGGGACAGCAACAGCATTGACAACAACGCGATAGGGAACAACAGCGGGGTGGGCATTCTGCTGAGAGACGCTACCGCTAACGAGGTGGTGAGCAACCATATCGGAAGGAACGCCAGTGGAGCATCCGCCCCGAATGAGGGGGGAGGAGTCTTCATCTCCGCCACGTCTGGCAATTCGTCGGGCGACAACGTGATCGGGGGTAGTGAGGCCGCCAACGTCGTCGCCAACAATCGAGGGGACGGCGTCCGGATCGGGGGGAATGGCTCGGCGACTCGCAATCCCGTGCGCTACAATCAGATCTACGATAACACCGACTTGGGGATTGATCTGAGGGACGACGGAAGAACGACCAACGACCCTGGAGACGGGGACGACGGTCCCAACCGCCTCCAGAACTATCCGGTGCTCCGGAGCAGCAATTATGATTCGGGCGCGGACGCGGTGACAGTGACCTACCTTGTCCCAAGCGATCCGGACACGTCGACCAGTGGAGCTTCGCTCTATCCACTTGCGATTGATATTTACGTCGCCGACGCGGAGGGTGAGGAAGGCAGAACCTACATCGGTACCGAGTCCTACACTGCCAATGACTACAGGGGATGCGACTCTCCTCCCTGCACGGTCACGAAAACATTCACACCGCAGTCGTCCGTCAATCAAGACGATGAGCTGGTGGCGACGGCCACAGATGATGAGGGAAACACAAGCGAGTTCAGTAAGACGGTCAATGACCCGCCGGTGGCAAGGCCGGACAGCTTTGCGACGGACGAAGGGCAGACGCTGACCGTTATGGCACCGGGGGTGCTCGACAATGACAGCGATCCGGACGGAGACCCGCTGGAGGCGTCGCTCGTCTCGGGCGTCTC
>NZ_JBDGQQ010000027.1:0-22042 GCF_042218895.1 Salinibacter sp.
AATCCTGCAGTGCATGTGTGGCGTGTAGCTTCACCACAGACTTAATATGAGCCTCTGGGCGAAAGCCGTGCCCGTTGACCCCATCAGGAACAGAAATCCGAGTAGAGCGCGGATCCTCAGTGTGCGCATCGGCCTGGACAGGTTGATATTTGGCAGCTCCGGAGGAGAGACCTCCCCAGTCCCCGACAGCGGAGATCAGTCAACCGTTACCGTTGCCGTCACGTCCGGCTGGTCGGGCTGGGGCACGACGATGTCGAGCGTGCCGTCTTCGAAGGGCGGGGGCACGTCGTAGGTCGCGTCGAGTGGCACGATGGCCATGGTGCAGAAGCCCCCGGTCCGGTGTCGGACGATAGGCGTGAGCGTCACGGTGCCTGCCGGGCGCTCTTCCTTGATTCGGTCGAGCGAGTAGCATCCGTTGGGGCCGACGGTGCCGTAGAGGTCAACCGATAGGGTGTCGGAAGGCGCGATTCGGGACGGCACCTCGATGCTATCGACCTCGGCAACGACGAATTCATCCCGGCGGTCGTCGACGTTGGCCCCCGTCGAGCAGCCGAAGCCCCCGCCGATGAGCACAAGAACCCCGGTGAGGAGAAAGGAAAGCACAACGTGGAGAGAGCGCGTCATTCTAGACAATGGAATTCATTCGTGATCTGTCGATAATACCGGCGGAACCGCTGGGCTCCTACCCGTTGCTTTCTGCGTCAGAGGCCACGGGTGGCAGTCGTGCAGCCGACCTCCCGGATCGTGCGGCACACTGCCGGTCTCCAGCGTGCTAGCGGCGGTTGATGCTACGGACCTCGATCGGGGTCCCGGTCATGCAGATACACATGACGTCGGGCCGACGCACCGCTCGTACTTGCACCTCAATCCCGTCCGATCGGAAGGAGGGCGGCACGCCCAGGGGCATGTACGATGCCGTGTCGGCCCTGAGGCTCCAGCATCCCCCCTCAACCTCCACGTACTGAAGGGTCCCCACAATCTTCATTGTCTCCGTCGTGTCCCCAACGACGACCCGATCGGAGGGAGCACTCTCAAGGGCGTCGCACGCCCCCAGTCCGGCGGCCAGCAGGAGCAGAGCGAGCGCAGTGGTGCAGAAGGAGCGCAGCATCGCAGGGGCAGGAGATTATTCGCGGTTCGACGACGTGCTGGCAGGGCCGTTTTCTCGAGTGATTCAGCCCGTGCCACTCCTCCTACACCTGAGTCCATCGCGATGCACAGTCTGGAGCTCCGCGCGACGCGATCCATGCGGGGACCTGCCCTACGCCCCTCCCGGCACCTCCACGCGCTGTCCGCCGGCCGCGATCGACGCATAGATGGCCTCGATGATCTGCAGGTCGCGCAGTCCCTCTATGCCGGCCACCCGGGAGGTCCGATCGTCGAGAATGCACCGACCGAAGGCGTCCATCTGCTGGGCCTGCTGGTTCACGTTCGACAGGTCCATAGCTCCCCTGTGCGTGCGTCCCTGAAGGCCGCCGTAGCCGTAGGCGGGCCGCAGTTCAAACCAGCCGTCGGACGTCGTTGCGTAGAGCCGGTTGAAGCTCGCGTTGTAGCTGGTGCTGCCGTTCATCCTCGCGCCCCCGGGAAACTCGAGCTGGAAGAAGACCGTCTCGTCGACCTCATCGAAGATGTCGGGCCGCGTCGTGTACTCCTGCGCCGTGACGGCCACCGGCTCCTCACCGGTGACGTAGCGCCCCGCCTGAATGGCATAGATGCCCACGTCCACGAGCGCCCCGCCGCCCGCCATCTCCTTGTTGAGGCGCCACTGGATGTGCGGCTGGCCCGTGGCGGAATCGGGGATGTGGAACCCGAAGCCGTTCTGCATCGCCGTGACGGAGCCAAACGTCTCGTCCTGGCCCAGCTTCATGACCCGCTGGTGGTGCGGCGTGAACTGGAGCCGGTACCCAAGCGAGAGCTTGCAGTCGTTCTTCTCGCAGGCGTCGATCATGGACCGGCACTCCGCGACGGAAGTGGCCATCGGCTTCTCACAGATGACGTGCTTGCCCGCCTCGGCGGCCCGGATCGTGTACTCGGCGTGCATGCCGTTGGGCAGCACCACGTAGATCACGTCGATGTCGGGATTGTCGGCGACCTGGTCGAAGGTCTCGTAGTCGTAGACGTTCGACTCGGGGATGTCGTACTTCTGCGTCCAGGTGTCGGCCTTGGCCGGGGTGCCCGTCACAATGCCGGTCAGCTCACAGATCGAGGTCTCCCGCAGGGCAGGCCCCAGCTGCCCCGTTGCGTAGTTGCCCAGCCCGACGAGGGCCACGCCCACCGACGGACGAGACCGCCCTGCCGCCTGCCCAGCGAGCGGGCCTGCGGCGCTCGCCAGAGCCGCCCCGCCCACGCCGCGGGAGACCGTCTTTAAAAAGTGGCGGCGGGAGGAGGGAGGCGTCGAAACCCAGTCAGCGGAGGAGTCCATGACAAAAGGCGTGCTGATGATTGGAGGCATCCGACGTCCGCTGTTTCGTCTCGCAACGCAAGCGCCGCGCGTGGGATTCCAACGGGCCGGACGTCCGAGAGGGCACGTCCTCTACCGCCGCGCGTCGAGTCGGGACTGGAGGGCCGGGTAGTCGATCTTGGCGTTGTGGCGCCGATCGACCGGCATCGCGTCGAGCGTGACGGCGGCATCAATCGGTTCAGGAAGGGCCTCCCGGAGGCGGTCGAGGGACGGAGACGTTTCGCCCGGTGGGGGCTCCACTGCGAGCACGCGATCGTCCTCGTGGGCAACGTACGCGGCGCGTTGGACGCCGGACAGGAGCCGGGCGGCACTCTCGACCCCAAACGGATAGACCGTACCCCGTTCATCGTCGATCCGGGCGTGGCACCGCCCCATCAGCCAGAGGCGGCCCTCCTCGTCCAGGGAGCCGGCGTCGCCCGTCCGGTGCCAGCGCGTGCCATCCACCTCGAACTTCGTCTCCTCGTCGCCCACCCCGTCGAGATAGCCCGGCAGGACGTGGGGCCCCGCCACGACGATCTCCCCGGTCGTGCCCGGCGAACAGCACGCCGCCTCGAAGTCCGACGCCGAAAACGGACCGATCGGCGTGCCCCACTGATCGGGCAGGATGCGGAGCGCCACGTCGTCAACCGGCGACCCCACGAGGAGGCCCTCGCCCTCGTGCATGGCGGCCCAATCGTCATCGCGGATCGCGTCGACCGCTACGTGGGCGATGGGTTCCGCCTCCGTTGAGCCGTAGACGGCAAGAATCGTTGTGTCCGGAGCGGCGTCCTGGAAGCGCTGGAGCGTGTCGGGGAAGAGCGGGGCCCCACCGGTGGCCACGCAGTCGAAGCCATCCAGGGCGTCGGGGGTGGCGTCCAGCAGGCGCTCGTAGAAGGCGGGAGAGCCCCCCGTTCGGGTGGGCCGCTCGCTCCGAATTTGCGCGAGCAGCGGCTCCGGGTTCACGGCGGCGGGCCGCCGGAGATCGGCGTCGGGGAGGACGGTGGTGAGGCCGCGGGCCAGGTTGGCGAGCACGAAGATCGGGAGCGTGGCGAGGTCGACCTGCCCCGGCTCCAGCGACAGGGCGTCGCGCAGGGCCGTGTACTGGGCGTGGAGGTGGCCGTGGGTCCGCACGGCGGCCTTCGGGGGGCCGGTGCTGCCGCTCGTAAACGTGAGGAGGGCCGGCGTGTCGGTGTCCACGGGGGCCCAGTCATCAGCGGGCACGTAGCGCCGGTGCGCCTGCCAGCGGGTGGCGCCCGGCATCGGCCACCGGCTTGTGACGAAGGCCGTGGGAATGCGCCAGAACTCCGACGCGAGGAGGCGGAGCAGATGCGCCTTCGGCGGGCCGATGACGGCGTCGGGCGGGCGGCGCTGGCAGCAGGCCGCCAGATGATCGCGTCCGGCCGAGGCGTCCGGCACCATGGCGACGATACCGCGTCGGAGAAGCGCCGCTACCGCCACGTACAGCTCGATCGACAGGGGCTGGAGGAGGAGGACCGCGTCCCCGGGATCCAACCCCTCATTGCGTAGGAGCATGGCCGCCTGCCGGGCGCGCTCGTTGAGCTCCCCGAACGTGCACACGCGACGATCATCGCCCTGGCCCTCAATGAGTGCAGGGGCGTCGGGGCGGCGTTCAGCTTGTTGCGAAAGGAGGCGAGCGACGTTCACCGCGATGCTGGTTGGTTGTAGATCACTGATGACTGAGCGACTCTTGGCACTTGGGGAGTTGCCTCGGTCACGGAGGCAAGACACAAGTTCGCGGGCCATGAGAACGCTGTTTCGGCCCGGAGAATTCGTTCCTCGCGTGTGGAACATGAGCCGCACGGCAGGAGGCCGCACGCCCGGTGATTGCTGAGGAAGTTCGACGAAGTCAGAGCTCTTGGCCGAAGAGGGTATACCGCCGGATCACATCCCCGTAGTGCCGGCTGATGCGGCGCGAGCGGTTCGTCTCGTGCATGAGGGCGTGGACGGCGTGTTCGTAGCCCTGCTGGCGGGCCCGCCACTGCGCCTCGGCCAGGAGCCAGCTTCCGAGGCCCTGCCCGGCCACGTCGGGATGCACGGCGAGCGTCTTGGCGACGACCGTGTCCACCGTCTCGTCCCGGGCGGCCTGGTGCTGATCAGGCACGAGGAATGCGATGCCGACGAGCCGGTCGTCCGGCGTCTCCACGAGGCGGACCAGGGACGGATCAATGGAAGGCATCAACCCCTGGTACAGCCGAAGAAACGTCTCCTCTGCGATTGGGGCATACAGGAAGTTCGCCGCAAAGCTATCCGTCACGAGGCCGTACAGCCGCGACAGCTCGGCCTCGGCCCGCTGGGGGTTGAGCGGGCGAACCGTGACGTCGAGCGGCGGTGAGGCGGGCGGCTCGGCGTTTAGCTCGGGGGCGTAGGCCGACACGTACTCGGCGAGGGAGGAAAACCCGTTCTCGACGAAGTGCTCCGGGTAGGAGGGAGGATGGGTCGGCTCCAGAAAGAAGGGCGGCCGGTCCGTGCCGCCGGTGACGAAGCGGTACGTAAACCAGGTGGCTCCATCCATGGGCCCGATGGCGTACGTGCAGCCGGCGTCGCGCAGGCGCTCCCGGGCGCGCTCCAACAGCGTGCGGGCCACGCTGGCATCCGCGGCGGCGTAATGACCGACGAGTCCGACGGTGTGGTCGTCGTAGGCCGGCGTGTCGGTCCACCACAGACTGCACCGGGCCCGGCACGATCCGTCGTCGTTGGACAGGGCGAGATGCGTATCCGGGCTGTGCAGGGCCACTGTGTCGGTCGTAAGGCGCGACGCGCTCGGCGGACCGCTGAGGGCGGCGATGGCGGGGGGGGCTTGTCGTTCAATCATGGTCCGGATCGGAGGCGCGATACATTCCAAGGAAAAGTTCTACAGGAGTCCCCACTCGGCGGGAGCCCGGAGCCGCTCGCTCAAAAGCAGAATCGGAACGCCCAGGGCCGACGTAGCCGTGACGAGCAACGCTCGCCGTGCGTGGGTCAGAAACTCAGACGGGGCCTCCTCGAAGACGCGCGGCCACTGCATGTACAGGAATGCAGTGAGCAGCACGACCCCCACGAGGCCCCCCGCCAACGGCAGCACGTGAATTCCCAGGCCGTCAACGAAGAGCAAAGGGAGGAAGAGGGCCCCGCAGCTCTTGAGCGTGCTGCCCCCCAGGATGCGCCCCGTCGAGAACGGGTGGGGATACGAGCGTAGACGCTCCACCCCGATGAGGCCGAGGTATCCGGCGTACGCCAGCGTATAGGGGTAGAGAAGGGACCACTGCGCCGCGGCGACCGACAGAAAGAGCCACCCGAGCCCCACGGAGGCAACCCCAAGCACGTTGTGGACCGTGTGGAGCGTGGGCGGGCCTGAAGTGGTTTCATCCACGCGGGCGGAGCTCGGCCAGAGCACCGTGTACCCGAAGTAGAGAGCAGCAGGGGCCAGGAGCCACTGCCACCCGCCGATCGTCCACGTTACGACGCCCACGAGCGCCGCCGCGAAGGTCGCGCTGCGGTCGAGCGTCGTCTCGCGGTGCCAGACCGACGCCAGAGCAAAAAGGGCCGCGATGGCGACGAGTCGGGCCGCTAGCTCGGAGGCGCCCATTGTCATGTGAGTCGCCAGCAGTGCGTACCCCCCAATGGGGACGAAGAGATTGTCGAGGCCCCGCCACGCGATGGCTTCGAGGAGCATGACGAGGAAGCCCGCAATCAGCGCAATGAGCAGCGACTCCAAGCGGCCTGTGTCTGTGGCGAGGAGCACCGGAATGTGGACACAGAAGAAAGCAACAAGGAAGAAGCTCGCCGATCCTTCGCCGCTCTTGACCCCCTCGCTCGTGCGGTAGAGGGTCTGGCCGTAGTACATGCCCGCGAGCGCGGCGGCCGGGTCGGCGAGGCCGAGGAGCAGGATGGGCACGCCGTACAGAACGGGATCGCCGCCCGAGAGCCCAAAGAGCAGAACAACGGCGGCGGCGTAGTAGATCTCGCCGTACGAGTGCCGGCCGACGCTGTGGAGCACGGCGCCGAGGGTTTTCTGGAGGACCGGAACCGTGCGAAGCGCGAGGAAGGCCCCGACGGCGAGCCCGCCCAGCAGAGCCACGGGCCAGAATGCATCGAAGAGTCCCGGAAAGGTGAGCGTGACACCCCCCATCAGCACGTGGACGCCCTTGCGGGTCGCCTCTGAGTTGAGGTCGTACCTCGCCTGTACGATCCGCAGCCCCACGAAGATGGCCCCGAGGGCCACGAGGACCAACACAATTCCAAGCCATGGGGAAGAGGGCATAGCAAGCCGAAGAGTGGAAGGTCGAGGGAGGGTTCGCGGAGCAGGGGCGAGCGTTGCGGATCGTGGGGGTGACGAGGCGGGGAGACATCAGGCGGTGACGTCCTCCAGAACGAAGTCGCCGTAGAAGAAGGTCTTGTCGCGGGCGTGAAGCTGCTCGGCCCGGGTGCGGCGCGGCGTGAGGCGGTCGGCGAGGGCGTCGGGACGGTGGCGCGGAACGAACAGGTTCCAGTACGCGAGCCGGGCGCCGGGACGTCCCACCGTGGCACACCGCGCAAGGAGCCGCCGGTAGTGCGTGTCGCTCACGTATTCGAACATGTCGCTGAGGTTGAACGCATCGATTGTATTCGGGGTCGTCTCGTCCAAAAAAGCTTCAAGCGAGGTCTGGTGCCATTCGAGCCGGTCGAGCCGCCCGCGGATCGTGTCGAAGTGTTCGGCGCGGAGGGCCAGCGGGCGGGCCGTTCGGTGGCGTCCGGTGAGGATCCACTGCAAATACGGATTGGCGGCCGGGTCGAGTTCGACGAGGGCGTGTCGGCTCCGCTCAAGGAGGCGATCGGCCACGCGTCCCTCCACGTGGTCGAAGAAGCTGGGATCGCGGCCCAGCCGCCCCATCACGAACTGCGAGAAAAAGACCCGGAAGAGCAGGCGCCACCGCCAGTGGTTCCACGCCTCATCGTAGAAGGCCCGCCGTTCGTCTTCCGAGCGTCCCTCCCGCAGCAGACGACGCACCCGCTCGGTCGATTGCGTGAGCGGGAGCACGTAGCGGCGAAAGAGCCGGAAGTAACGCTCGAACCGGCCCACCGCGCCGATGCCCCGGTCCACGAGGTCGAGCCGCTCGTCCCAGAACCGGGTCGCCTCCGGGGTTAGCTCGAGGCGGCACCGGTGGTAGAGCGCCCGGCGGCGCTCGCTCGGGGCCGATCCGACCAGCTCCAGCAGTTCGGAGTGCGACAGGGTGCGGTAGGCGGCCACGCGGAGGGCCAGGCATGCCAGCTGCGCCGCGCTCACGTCGATGGCCACCACCCGCTCGGGGTCCTGCGTCAGCAGGGCGAGGGCATTGTCGCCCGCCGAGGCGATCGAGAGGCACACGTCGCCCGGCTGCACGTCGAGGCCCTCGACCAGCACGTCGGCGTCCTCCCAGCACTGGGCGTACCGGATCTGCGAAAAGTCGGCCTGGACCTCAGGAGCGGTCGATGCGTCGTCCACGTCGGGCATGATAAATCGGGGCTAAGAGGAGAGGGCGCGAGGGTCATTCGTCGTCGGGGCCGTACAGTCCCACCACGACTGCCGGCAGCGTGAGGAGGTCGGCCGCGAGGGCCGCCGCGATGGCCACGCTGGACAGCAGGCCGAACCAGACGATAGACGTGATCTGGGCGAGGCAGAGCACCAGGACCCCCCCGGCGAGCACGCTCGTCGTGATGGCCATTCGGGGGCCCGCTTGCTGGGCGCTCGTGCGGAGGGCCGCCACGGGCGAGGAGGCCCCGCGAGCCGTGGCGTACCGGTGGAGGAGGTGCACGGTGTCGTCGACCACGAGGCCAAGCACGATCGCCGCGATCGTCATCGTGGCCACGTCGAGCGGAATGCCCATCCACCCGATCAGCCCGAGCGCCAGCAGAACGGGTAGGCCGTTCGTCAGCAGCGAGAGGGCCACCGCCCGAACGGAGCGGAACAGCACGCCGATCACACCAAGGACCACGAGCAGGGCCAGTCCGAACGAGCGCACCAGGGAGTTGCTCAGCAGCGTCATCATGTGGACGTAGAGGGGCAGGTAGCCGGCGGGCCGGACACGCACGTCGTGCGGAAAGGCTGCGGCGGCGCGCACCGAGTCGATGGTTCGCTGGATGCCGTTGGCCGAGCGAATGGGCATCCCAAACGTAACCCGGAGCTGATTGGGGTGTGCCCGCAGGTCTTTGAGATACGGAAACTGGTCCTGTCCAAGCTGAACGAGCCCCCGCAGTCGCGTGGGGCTGGACGGCACCGTTGGCGCGCCATTGGGCAGCGCCGCGTGGAGGCGCCGCAGGGCATCGACCGGCGACCGGTGCCACTGGACGGCGCCGGTTTCCGTGGCGCGTTCCTGCCACCGCCCCACGGCCCGCAGAAGCGTCGGCTTCAGCATCGACGAGTCGGCCTCCACGACAAACTCAAGTGGGGCGTACGGACCGATCTTCTGCTCGATGAGCCGGGAATCCTGACGGACCGGGTGGTCGGCAAAGAAGTAGCCGATCGGGTTGGTGTCGACCGTAATGAGCCGGAGCCCCGCCCCGGCCACGAGGACGACCAGGGCCGTGCCCACGAGCACCGGCCGCCAGCGCCGGAGGCCAAGCCCGACGGTGCCGTCGACAATCCGCTGCAGCCCCGAGCCGGCGGACCGGTCGGGCAGCACTGCATCGTGCGGCAGTGCCGCCGCGCATCCGACGAAGGCCACGAAGAGTCCGAACAGAACGCCCACCGCACTGAACAGCCCGAGGCCACGGACGATCGACATCGAGCTGGTCGTCAGCGAGGCAAACCCGGCCGCCGTGGTGAGGGTGGTGACGAGACACGGCGTGGCAAGGGCGCTCAGGGTCTGCACGGTTCGGGCACGGGGCGAGAGGGCGTCCGGGAGGTCCGCCGCGTAGGTCAGCAGGTGCACGCAGTCGGCCGTGCACACGACGAGCACGAGGGTCGGCATCACGAGCGTCAACATGTTGATGTCCCGCCCCGCAAGCCCGTACGCGCCCATCAACCAGACTGTCGCCGCGCCGACCACGCCCATCGTGAGAAAAACCGGGGCGACCCGGCGGAAGTATCCCCAGAGCAGCAGGAAGATAAGCGCGCTCGACGCGAGGACGAGAAGGAAGGTGTCCAGGGTAGCCGCCTCGTTCAACGCATTCAGGATGACCCCCGTGCCCGCAAGATGGACCGATGCGTCGAGTGGCGCCAGTTTCTGCCGAATCGAATCGAGAATCGCGCCGCGTCGCCCATCGATCCTGGCGTTGCGCTGCATGCGGGCGATTACTGCCGCCATCGTTCCGTCCGGACCCACGAGTCGAGCGTAGGTCGAGTCCTGGAGGACGTGGGTCCGGAGCGCCCGGGCCTGCTCTGCCGAGAGCGATCCGGGGGGCACGAGGGGCACCAGTTGGGGGCCGGCCAGCGTCGTTTGCGTGCGGCGCTGAGTGGTCAGCGAGGTCACCGACGCCACGCCGTCGACCGAGCGCACGCGCTTGGTGGCGGTGCGGAGGATCGACATCCCCGTCGGCGTGAGCATCCCGTCGGGGCGACGCAGCCCGATGAAGACAATCTCGTCGTTGCCGTAGGTCGCCTGGAACTCACGGTAGTCCGCCAGGACCGGGTCGCCCTCCGTAAACCAGTGCTGAACGGCAGTGTCCACGCCCACCTGGAGGGCCGGGACGACGGCGCCGATCGTGAGGAGCGCCACGACCGCCAGGGCCCACCGGCGCCAGGCGTAGAGCGCCGTGGCGAAGCGATCTGTCCAGCTCGATGCGTCAGGCATGACGGCGTCGGCGTCGTGGTGCGTGGAGAGTACTGCGTGAGGAAAATGCGTCGCTTAGCGTCGATCCGCCGAGTGTGCGCGGTGGCGCGCCATGCGGGCGTTACGAATCGGCGTCGACACGCCGGACGGTGCCGGCATGTCCGTCCACCTCCACGACGTCGCCGTCCTGCAGCTGATCGGTCACCCCCGGGAGGGAGACGACGGACGGCAGGCCCATCTCGCGGGAGACGATGGCGGCGTGGGAGAGCAAGTTTCCGTGCTCCACGATCAGCCCCGTCGCCGCGGCAAAGAGCGGCACCCAGCCCGGATCGGTCCGCTCGGCCACGAGGATCTCGTCGCCGTCTAGGGTCGCGGCTCGGGGATCCGTGACGACACGCACCGGGCCCCGCACCGTACCGGGGCAGCATCCGGTGCCCGACCACTCCCCGTCGGACGCGCCGTCGTCGGCGGACTCGGAATCCTCCGGCCCGGCGGACGGGTCTGGGAGGAGATCGAAGGCGTGCACGGCCCCGTGGGTGCGGAAGCGGTCCGGGGGCGGCGGGGCCTCGCGGTACTCGTCAAACTCCTCGCGCCGAGCCTCCACGAGCGCCGGCAGGTCGGTCGTCGAGGCCGTGCCCTCCACGATACCCAGCAGCTCCCCCCGCTCCAGGTAGAACACGTCCCGCGGATCGTCGAGCCGGCCGTTGGCGGCGAGGCGACGACCCATCTCCAGAAAAATCCGGCGGGCCACGCCGAAAGCGCGGGTTCGTTCGAAGCGCAGGGTCTCGCGGGCCGCGATGCGCTCGCGGGCGTGTCGGAGCGTCCACTTCGTGATCCACCGCCGGAGGGGCTGTCCCGAGAGGGCCTCGTCGAGGGCCTCCTCAGCCTCCTCCCGCATTCGCTGCTCGGTGGTCCCCGGTTCCGGCACGTCCTCGGTCTCCAGCCGCCGCGCCAGCGCGCCCACTGACCGCCAGAGCGAGAGGGGATCGTCCCGCAGCGTGGGGCTCTCCAGCTTGAGCTCATCGAGACACCGGTCGCTGAAGCGGTCCAGATACGCCTCGTACTCCGCACGGAGGGCCGGGCGATCGTCGAGCGCCCCCTCAATCTCCCGCAGCGACCCGTCGAGGAGCGTCTCGGTCAGTTCCCGGTCGCCGGTCACGTGGTCGGCCATGGTGCGCATCCGACGGGCCGGTTCAGTGCTCACGAGGGCCCCGTGGCCGGTGAGCAGGTGATTGTGCCGGTCGGCCGCGGGGCCGCCCCAGCGCTCCACGGCCCGCTTCGAGAGCCCGAAGAAGATCATCGCGAAGAAGTCGTTGGCGATGGGCACGTCCCAGCGCGCGAGCAGTTCGTCCTCGAGGGTGCGGTAGAAGGCCGCCAGTTCGTCGAGGCGCATCTGCTCCAGGCCGGGCGACGGCGGGTCGAGCGTGCGGTCGAGCAAGTCGTAGAAGTCCTCGATCCGATCGTCGATGCGAACGTGATAGAGAATCAGGTGCAGGGCCGACCACACGAGGCGCAGCGCGTCCCAGATCTTTTCGCCGAGCGACGCGGCCTCGCGCTCCGGCAGCAGTGCCTCGGGCAGCCGCTCGCTCACGCCCATCATGTCCTCCATGAAGGCGCGGTTGAAGCGGAAGCCGGGGAGCAGGGCGAGGGTCTGGTACCAGCTCAGCAGGTTGTAGTAGATGCGCCCCCGGATGAGGCCGATCATGGTGCGGAAGGTGTCGGCGTGGGCCTCAATGGTGGCTTCCGGCACCCGCATCACGCGCAGGAAGCTCTGGTAGACGGCCTCGTAGGCCCGGCGCGCAAACGTGAAGGTGAGGGGCGTGGTGACGCCGCTGTAGCTCTCGGCGATGTTGCTGTTGTCCCACACGCGGAGGGGCGCGTCGGGATCGGGCTGGCCGGCCAATCCGGTGATGGGACGGGCCTGGAGCAGGTAGAGCGTGCCGTCGGCCCAGGCCCACTCAATGTCCTGCGGGCGGCCAAAGTGACGCTCGGCCCGACGCGCGAGGGCGGCCACGTCGGCGGCCTCTTCGTCGGACAGGGTGGGGGCTTCGCCGTCCGCCTCACTGAGCGTCGTCTCGCGCAGGCCCGACGCCGCATCCTGATCCAAACGGTGGGCCGTGTGCTGGCGACGGATTGTGCGCTCGATGACCTGGCCCTCGCGGTCGACGTGGAACGTGTCGCCGTCCTCCGTGCCGTCGACGAGCGGGGTCCCCGCGCCCCGCACGGCGGCCACCACGCTGACGCCCCGCCGCCCGGACGAGGGCTCCGCCGAGAACGCCACGCCCGCCCGGTCCGGGGTCACCATGCGCTGCACGACAACGGCGGGGGGCGGTGGCGGCCCGTCGAGGCCCTGCGCCCGCCGGTACTCGAGCACTGACCTCTGGAACGCCGAGCGCCACACGTCGGCCACGCGGGCGGGCACCTCGTCCGGCGGCACGAAGAGGTAGCTCTCCAGCTGCCCCGCAAAGCTCTGCTCGGCGGCATCCTCCTCCGGCGCCGACGACCGCACGGCCAGCGACAGATCCGTCTCCGCCCCAGACGTATCGAACGTATCGGCCATCGCGTCGGCCAGGGCCTCCTGAACGGCTGGGGTCGGGGCGACCTCCTCCAGGTCCGCCGCGGCGAGCCGGCCCGCGTCCAGGGCCTCCCGCTGCGTCCCGGACAGGCTGTCCCGGAAGGCTGCGGGCGTTACCGCGAACCAGGACGGCACGGGAAAGCCGGCGTCAGTGAGGGCGCGGAGCGACGCCGCCTTGCCGCCCAGCGTCGGCGGATCGGCCTCAGTGCTAGGGGTCCAGGTGTAGGGCGTGTGCAGGGTGGTTTTTGTGGGCATAGGTCTGAGTGTCTCTAGGAAATAAGGGACGAAAGCCGCCCCGGATCGGTTGATGAATTTGGAGATGGAGGCATAGGAGGACGGAAGTCCCAGCCCGAACGATGGACCTACGCGACCAGGAGGGGCAGCAGGCCCATCGCCCCGTAGCTGGCCAGGAGCCAGACGCCCGAGCATAGCTCAATGGGCTCGGCCCGGTCCGGTGTCGGATTCTGGAGAAAGCGCCCGGCGAACAGGCCGGCGCCGACCGCGACGAGGGCGAGCACGCCTGTCGCCCAGCGGCCCGCGCCCACCTGCCCGGCGGCACCGATGGACAGGACGCCCGCCGCCGCAATCGCCAGGCCCCACGCCGTGACGGCTCGCGGCCGGCCCCAGCGCTTGCTATACGTCTCGACGCCCTCCTCTTCGTCCTCCGGCGCGCGGATCTTGCGCCCGAACTCCAGCACGAGGCCGTTGACGTAGCTGGCCGCGAGGAACCAGCCAATCGTGACGGGCGGCCCGGCGCCGCTCCCTGCCCAGTCGCAGGCCATCGCCACCAGGGCGATGAGCGGGAGGATGACCATGTGCGAGGCTGTATAGAGCCCGAGCCGCTGCTCCAGCCAGTCGCCCGCGAAGAACTCGACCGACATGAGCCCGAAGTACACCCACGCCCCCAGCAGGACGAGCGTCACCTGTGGGTCGAGCCAGAGGGTGAGGCCGAGTTGGACCGCCGCCGTGCTGGCGCCGAGCACCCCCAGTTCGCGGAGCGAGACGAGGCCGCGCGGCACCGGGCGGTAGGGCCGGTACGTGGCGTCCTTCTCCGCGTCCTTGAACTCGTCGGCGATGCGGAGCAGGAGGAAGAAGCCCAGCGCCACGACGAACGCGACAAGGCCCGCCCGCCAGCCCGGCAGCGCCGCGCTGCTCCGGAGGAGAGCCGAGTGGTACAGCGCGCCGAGGCTGAAGACGGCGACGAGGGGCCCGTTCACGGCCAGGGGAAAGCGCTCTTTTTGGTAGGTCCACCATCGGTGCATGTCGGGCGGTTGGCTGTTGCAGAAGAGAATGACTATGGACGTCGCGGTGTCGGACCGTGCATTCTTGTGCCTATTGGGGCAGCCGGACCTGCAATTCGAGGGACCAGCCGAGCATGTTGTCGCCCGGATTCACGTTCGCATACCCGTGTACACCGACACCGACATATCGGAGCGGGGTAAAGAACACCTGTGCGTCGAGAGGCACCCCGAGGGTAATGGATCTGGTTCCGGGGTCGTCGGGGCGTTGGCCCCCGACCACTGTGGCCCCGCTTGCGACGGAAAGGTGGCCCCATCGTCCTTGTTCGAAGAGACCGACGAGAGGACCAGCATCCCAAATTGCGGCGACAGGACCGGTACTCAGAATGTTCAACTCTTTGGTTTGCGTGTAGCGCCCGCCGACAAAGACGCGATCCCCGACAGGCGCGCCTCCCGTGACACTTGAAGCGAGTCCCGTTCTCCCTATCCCAACCCCCCCATTCAACCACCCGTACCGGTGGGTTGCCTCGTCACTGCCGGAAGCAGACTGCTGCGCCGAAGCGGGAAGCACCCCTGCGCTCACTGCAAGAAGGCCTGCGAGCAAGAAGAGGCAGGTGAGAAGCCGATGCTGGGTCGTTCGATTGAGAGGGAGAGCAAACATGGCGACTGTGGGATTGACCGATGAACGGAACGCGATGAAGGGTCCCGGAGCAGTTCCCGCGGCGCTGCGTCCTCATGAATAGGTCGCGGGCTCCCTACAGACCAGACACGTCTCTGTAGAGAGCGGCCATGTCCGGTCTTTCAAGTCCCAGTGTCCGGTGTATCTTGCATTCCTGCTCGGCGTACATTCGGGCGGGGCGCGGCCCGGAGACCACGTCCCTGCGTCGCTCAGGGAGAATCCTCGACCGCGGTCGGGCGTCGTGCCTAAAATGCTTCGCCGAGCGAGATGTAGAGCTCGACCCCCGTCCGGCTGTAGGCCACGTCGAGACGCCCGTGCACCCCATCCTCCGTAAGCCGGAAGCGGCCCCCGGCCCCGACGGCCGCCTCCACTTCGTCGAATAGATCCGCCCCCACTCGAGGCCCCACCTCGCCGACGGACGCAAAGACAGTCCCCTTGAGGCGCCAGAAAAGCGGAAGCCGGTACTCGGCCTGAAGCGTCCAGTACACATCGTCCCGAAATCGCCCCTCGCGGTAGCCGCGCATCCGGTCGGCCCCGCCCAGCAGGGGGAGAAGCTGGAAGGGCGCCTGCCCGAGGGTCGCCTCGGCGTAGGCCTGCGCGGCCACGACTCCGCCCCCCGCGGACCGATAGCCCCGAAGATCCGCCGTCAGGCGCCCGAAGGTATAGTCGCTGCCCCACACCGCGGAATGCCAGGTGGCTGCCGCTTCCGCGTAGGCCCCCGTCGTCGGATAGTAGATGTTGTTGCGGGCGTCCCAGAGGGCCGACAGCCCGACGCCTGCGTTCACGCCCCCGTTCGCCCCCGGCACGAGACCCTGATCGATGAGACCGCCTTCCTCGGGATCCGTGATGGTGCCCGCCCGCACGAACAGGCGGGGCCCCACCCGCAGGTTCGGGCCCAGACGGCGCTGCGCGGCGAGGTCGATCCGACCGTAGCGGGCGGTGTACGACTCCTCGGCGGCCCGCGGGGTGTCGCCTCCAATGTCGTAGAAAACGTTCGGAAACGTGGTTGCCAGCAGCTCGCCCTGCACGCGCCACCGGCCCTCGCTCACGTAGAGCTCCGGCTCAATCTGGGCGGTGAACTGCCGGCGCTGGGTGCCCTGAAGCGTCAGCTCCACGCTTGACGGGGAGCGGCCGGGGGGCGCGGAACGGTAGTAGCCGACGACGAGCCCCCCGGCGATCTTGGTGGCCGGGGCGTACGAAGCAAACGGAAGCAGGAGCCAGTCGGCGGTCTGCTCGTCCGCGGTCGCAGAGGTGTCCGCCGCCGAGCGGTCGGTTGTGTCCGCCGGTTGGCCCTGCGCCGCCCCGCCGAGAAGGCCGGCGACGAGCAACATGAGGACGATGCGTCGCATGAGAACGGCGGGCCTGGGAAAAGTGTAGAGAACCGCACAGCTCCGTCTCTTCGGGGGAAGGAGGAGACATGGGAGGAACGTAGCGGAAGCGACTGTCGGAACCGCAATCAACGCACCTGAACGGAGACGCGGAGCGCGAGTCCCACCTGCTCGCCCCGCGGTCCGACGGTCGGTGCCACCCGGGCGCTGATGCCGTGAGACTCGTTGTAGTCCTTCGCCGAGTGCCAGGCCGTGACGACGTCGTAGATCGCATGCAAAGACACTACATAGAGCATCACATTCGCGGCGGTGAAGCCCGACGGCTCGCCCCCTGCATGGACCTGGCCGAGACCGGCAAGTCCAAAGACCCCGGCAAGAGCAAATCCGCCGGTCCGCAGGGCAATGCCACGCCACGCGTGCTCGGCATTGTCCGCGTAGAAATGACCGGCCGACGGCCCGAAGAGGGGAGTGAGCAGAAAGGTCCCCCCCGCCGAATACAATACGGCCCGGACCGGCGACTTTCGCTCGACGGAGGCAACGGATCGAGGGGGGTTCTCGGGGTCGGTCGTATCGACCGCGGCGGAGTCGGGCTGCTGGGCCGAAACGGGATCGACCCCCCCTGCAATGAAAAAACCTGCAAGCAGGACGGGGCAGACAAAACGTCGAGATCGCGTCGCTTGGATGAAGGAAGGAGCAAACATGACAACGCGCGGAATTGGCCGATGAAAAGGACGCGATGAAGGAACGCGGAGGGGCTCTCGCGACGCCGCATTCTCATGAATAGGCCTCATCACCTCGACAAACCAGACACGCACCCGTGGAAGCCGGTGTGTCCGATCCGTCGGGGGCGTCCGGTCACGGATGCTCGGCTGCTCGGCGCCGGTTCGCCGGAGGGAGGGGTCGGGGCGCCGCCTGGGCAGAGTCGGCCTCGGGGGAGGCGGGCGAAAAGCGATAGGTCTCTCGCTGTCCAGTGGATCTTCCGACAAGTCCTCCGAGGAGGGCACTGGGCCAAATCAACGCAGCGCCCACCATCAAAAAAGAAATACCTTCGAGTAGACCATCGGATGATCTCGCTCCTACAGCTCCAATCGTAAACGGCAATGCACCGCCGATTCCGGCTCCCACCAGGGTGCCCGTGGTACTGCTACGATCCAAAACCTGTACCCTCTGGACGGCCGAGGTGGAAAACGCTCTCTCAGTGCCCGACGGCGTGACACCAGACGTCGAATCGTCCCCTACGTACAGCCTTTCCAGCTTCAGCGTGCGCCCATCATGGAGATGAACGCGGGCAGGCTCTCCTGTGGCCGCTGCGGTAACCCGACCGTATCCCTTTGTGTCTCGTGTCACCTCGTGGGTGGAACTGCATCCAAGAACCGACAGGACCAGCGCTCCCAGTAGCAGCGGGCGCACCCAGGCGCCGATTCCAGCCGCCTGAGAAGAAAAGAACGACGGAATGGAGGTCGATCGGCTGTACAACATGGCGCGTGCGATTGTAATGGCGCGCGCGATTGTACCGGATTCGGTTCGTCGAAAGGAAGGCCGCGGGCTGAGGGGCCGTCCCCGCGAGGCCGCACTCTCTACAACGCGATCCCTGCCTCGACAAACCAGACACGATCCCGTAGACATCGGTCATGTCCGGGCCTTCAGGCACGAGGGCGGATTTGTCGTCCTCCCTCGGCGCAACCCCTCCCTGCGGGCGAGGCGAGTGTCGCTGCCCCCCGGCTCAAAACGTGGCTGTGAGCGTCACACGGGGGACAACCTCCCGCTCCGTCTCTGCGCCTCCTGGAACACGTGCCATGGTTGGCCCCACGTTGAGGTCGAGATTGAGGGACGAGGTCCCATCGGCGGCCCGGTTCCGGGCGTCTCCCTCCAGCACGGCGTAGGTAATGCCGAAGCCAGCGGCCGAGCCGAGCGCCTGCACGACGGCCACTAGGTCCCCATCCCCGGTGCCGGACGTGATGGCCCCTCCTAGAAGCGACCCGGCAATGGAGCCGAGGCCCACGAGGCTGCCCTGGGTGCCCGTAAAGTCCCGACCCTGAACGAGGTAATTGCCCAGCACCGCGCCTCCGACCGTCGATCCGGACAACAGAAGGGCACTGGCTCGCGGGCTCCCGTCGTCCTGAAGCGACAGGAAGGAACCCATGAGGTTCGTCGCCTGCAGGGCCGTCTGTCCGTACACGCGTGCGTCGCCGTCGGTGTACCGGTCCGTGCGCCCCAGACGGTGGCCCAGATAGGTGCCGCCAATGGAGCCCAGCAGAGACGTTCCGGCCAAAACCCGAGACACCTCGTCGACCTCCGGCTCCTCTCCCAAAATGGCTCCGCCGATGCCTAACCCGACGAAGTTGCCCCCGAGCCCACTGTAGCTCACCATCTCGGCGTGTCCTGCCGTCCAATCGTTGCGCCGGGCCACCCGGTGCCAGAGTGCCCCCTCTAGGGCACCGCCCACAGCGGCGAGGCCCGCCGTGCCTCGTCCGGACAGGTCCTCTCCCCTCAACACGCCCATCACCTGTACCGCGTGGGCGTAGCCCTGCAGGCCACCGTAGAAGATCATATCGGCCTCTGCCTCGGAGACAGGTCGGTTCTGGGTGGCCAGGAGCGGCACGAAGAAGCCCATCGCCCCACCCGTCAGCGTAAGGGTCGCCGCCCCACTGCCGTCCGTGTCAAACGCGCCCGCCAGGAGTCCTCCCTCGATGAGGCCGTGGAAGGTTGTGGCGGCGATGAGCTCGTAGCGCCCCTCTTCCAGTCCCGGCGAAAGCCGAGTCGTGCCGGACATCCTCTTTGTGATGCGTGCCCGGAGGTTCTCCACCTCCGCAGGGGTGAGGGACCGGCGCTCTCGGACAGAGCGCCCGTTCTGCGTCTGCTGGATGACGATCTCGTAGGCGCCGTCCTCTGTCCGGAACAGTCGTGCCTCCTGGAAACCGGTCACCTCCGGGAACAAGCCCATCTCCTGCCGGAGGTCGGCATCGAGCACGTAGAGCGTGCTGTCGCGGTCGAGCGGGACCTGCACGTCCTGGGCCGCCGTGGGCGACCCGGCGAGCCCCCCGAGGAGCGCGAGAAGAACCAGGGTCCGCCAGCACAAGCACATCTCCGAGAGGCCCATTGAGGAAAGCCTTCCGCTGCCACGACGCGCCAACACGGTGCGAAGGAGGGATGTCACGAGGCCTCCCTTCGCCGTGAGAGTTCGAGGGACAACCTTCCAAGTGCCTGCTGTATAGAACATGTCGGGGAGTCGAGATTGGTAGGATGATCGTGTCGGGGTACTGCACAGATCCAGCCGCTGCCAGTGGCCGCCGCGGTAACAGCGTCCCTGCGAGACCGCACTGTTTATAACGCAACACGTGCCTCGATAAACCGGACACGACCCCGTAGAGCCCGGCCATGTCCGGTCCTTCAGGATGTGAGGTCCGGATTGTCGGGGCGCTCCGCTTCCTGCTCGGCGTACTCGGTGGGCGAGCAGCCGAAGGTCTCACGGAAGAGGCGCGAGAAATAGCTCGGGTCTCGGTAGCCGACGGCGCCGGCCACGTCCGAAATGGTATCGGCGCCCTCCTCCAGCAACGACGCAGCGTGTTGCAGGCGCCGGGTGCGGATGAAGCCCGACGCTGAGAGGCCGGTAGTGTCCTTGATGCGACGCCGAAGGTGCCGGGCGCTCAGGTCCATCTCGTCGGCCAGCCAGTCGACCCCGAAGTTGCTGTTGTCGATGTGCGCGTTGACCGCTTCGTTGAGCTGTTCAAGAAAGTTCGCCTCTTCCGACGAGATCGACGCCTCCTTCGGCTCCATCCAGTCCGGAACCTGGACGCGGTCCTGCACGATCTGGCGAATCTCGATCAGGTTTTCGACCCGGGCCTCCAGCTCTGCGGGGTCAAACGGCTTGGACACGTACGCGTCAGCCCCGGCCTGAAGTCCAGACAGGCGGTCCTCCTGCCGGGCGGTGAGCAGAATCACCGGCAGGGGCCGGAGCTGTTCGTCCTCGCGGATGGCCCGGCATAGATCGATTCCGTCGCGCTCGGGCATGACGACATCGCTGATGACCAGGTCCGGGGGACGGTCGTGGAGACGGCTGAGTCCCTCCTCCGCGTCGCTTGCCGTCCTGACGCGGTACTGCGTGCCGAGCAGGTTCTGGAGGTAGCCTCGTATCTCGGCCTCGTCGTCCACGACGAGCACCTCGGGGGCCTCCTCGTCCGCGGCGGTCGGCTCGTCGGCAGGGACCTCGTCGGCGGGCACGCGGGCCTGCGCCTCCGTCCAGGGGGCGAGGTCAACCGTCCGGTCGTCGGAAGCCGTTGCACTGGTCGGGTCGGCCTGGTCCCCTTCCGCGACGTGCTCGTCCCCCAGTGGCAGGAGCACGGTAAACTCCGTCCCGAATCCTTCCTCGCTTTCCACCTCCAGCTGTCCGCCGTGGCGCTCCACGAGGGCCTTCGTGTGGGCCAGCCCAATGCCCATCCCGACCCACGAATCTTCTTCCGATGTCGCCGATGCCTCGGGGGAGGGCTCGCCCCCCGCCGGGACGGCGCTCTCGTGTCGCTCGAACACACGGGTCCGGATGGCGTCCGGCAACCCAGGTCCGGTGTCGCGGACCGCAATCGCCGCGTGGCCGTCGCGGCGGTGGAGGCGAACCCGAATCGTGCCTCCCTCCGGGGTATACTTGATTGCGTTCGACAGCAGGTTGGCCAGGATGGCCTCCAGCCGATCAGGGTCCGCCCACACCTCGAGGCCGTCGTCCTCCATCTCCGTCTGGAAGGAATGCCCCTCCGTCTCAGCCCAGTCCCGGAACGGAACGGTGATGCGGCGCACCAGCGCCCCGAGGACACAGGGCTGCACGGAGAGGGCAAGACGCCCCTCGTCGAGTTGGGCCAACTCCAGGAGCTGATTCACCAGCCGCCGCATCCGGCGGGCCTGGGCGTCCAAGGTTTCCATCCGGTCGTGCAGTTGGGGGGAAAGGGAGCCGAGGCGGCCCTCCAGGGCCTCCCGGAGAGTGCCGAGAATGAGAGTAAGGGGCGTCCGGAACTCGTGGGAGACGTCCGCGAAGAAGCGGCTCTTGGCCCGCTCCAGGTCGGCCACCTGCTTGTGCAGGCGCTCTGCTTCCCGCCGCGCATGGTGCTGGCGGTAGCGGATCGAGTAGAGGAGGGCCGAGATGCCAGTGACCACCACGATGACGAAGCCCATTCGGACCAGATGGCCCGGCGTCACGAGCCCCGGCTGCGACGCCGCGGTGCCGGGCAGGCCGTAGTGCCCGATGCCCGCGAGGAGGGCCATCAGAACCCCTCCCAGAAGTAGGGCCTGCCAGGGCCGATACGGAATGGTGGCGACGGCCAGAAGGTAAATGAGGATCAGATACTCGATGGCCAACATGCCCCGGTAGGCATCGGAGATCAGCGCCACGACCGCGACAACCGCCGCAATTGCACCCCCCGCCATTCGTGCGACCGACAGGCGACACCGGGTCCACCCGATCCAGACGGCTGCGCCGCACAAAAGCGTGCCTACCGCCTCGTCCCAAAGCACGAAGGCCTCCGGCGAAGCGGAGGGGCTGGTGTACCACCACGCGACCGGACGCCCGAGGAGCACCGTGTTGACCGGAATCAGAATGAGGAGCCCGACGAGCCCGAGCGCGCCACCCCACTGAAGACCCGTGCAGGCGAGCTGGGCAAGGGTCACGCGGAAGGCACGATCCGCCTCGAATGCACTCGGCTTGAGAAAAACACGTCGTGCTCGCTCAAGGAAATTGGTGCGTTCCATGGGGGCCACTGTCTTTTAGCGACGGGGGGCCGGGGGAGGTGGACCTGGCGTGCCGGTGGTCCTTACCGCGCCCTACTGGGAGGTTTGGGAGCGAACTGCGCCCGAACGACCGGATGGTATTTCAATGCTCCCAACCTTTACATTGAAAATGTTTCGTTCCTCAGCATCATACACACATTCCTGTTCCTCGTGTGCCGTTTTCAAGCACATCCCGTCCGCTGGGGCGCCGGGCTGATTCTGGTCGTCGGCGTGCTGTCCCTGCTTTGGCCTCTGCCGTCGTCCGTCGCACCGGAGGCCCGTCGGACCAGCCTGGACGTGACCGCTC